>JBDTPM010000206.1:0-2362 GCA_039932695.1 Gallionella sp.
TTTTGCTTCGGCCGTTCCATAGTCGATATCGGCGCGCAAAGTATGCAATGGCACACGACCTTCGCGGTACCACTCGGTGCGGGCGATCTCGATACCGTTCAGGCGACCGGCGCTCATGATCTTGATACCCTGCGCACCGAGGCGCATCGCATTTTGCATCGCCCGCTTCATCGCGCGGCGGAACATGATACGTTTTTCCAACTGTGCCGTGATGCTTTCAGCGATAAGCTGCGCATCGATCTCCGGCTTGCGGACTTCTTCAATCGCCACATCGACAGATTGAAGCCCCATGCGTTTGCGCAATTCAGCGCGCAACGATTCGATATCCTCGCCCTTTTTGCCAATCACCATGCCAGGACGCGCGGTGTAGATCGTCACCTTGGCATTCTTGGCCGGACGCTCGATGATCACCTTGGAAACGCCAGCTGCAGCCAGTTTCTTCTTCAGGTAGGCACGAACCTCGATATCCTTCAGCAGCAAGTCGGCAAAATTCTTGCTGTTGGCGTACCACTTGGAATCCCAGTTCTTGCGAACACATAACCGGAAACCGGTTGGATGAATTTTCTGTCCCATGATCTACCCCTAGTTCCCGACGCTGACTGTGATGTGGCAAGTCTGCTTTTCCAGACGATGGCCCTGACCCTTGGCACGTGCAGAGAAACCCCTGCCCGATGCCGCCTTGTCGACGTAAATCACTTTCACTTTCAGCTCGTCGATGTCCGCGCCATCGTTATGCTCGGCATTCGCTATTGCGGATTCGAGCGCCTTCTTGATGATGACCGCAGCCTTCTTCGGGCTGAAGTTCAGGATATTGAGCGCCTGTGCGACCGGCAACCCTCGGATCTGATCGGCAACCAGGCGACCTTTCTGCGCGGAGAGATGAATCTTTCTTGCAACTGCTGTAGTCGTTGTCATCATGCCCCCGTTTTCTTGACCACTGCTTTTTTATCGGCTGAATGGCCCTTGAAGGTTCGCGTCAGGGAAAACTCACCC
Organism: Gallionella sp.; assembly: GCA_039932695.1. GTDB lineage: Bacteria > Pseudomonadota > Gammaproteobacteria > Burkholderiales > Gallionellaceae > Gallionella. The sequence goes on from JBDTPM010000206.1 coordinate 994, forward strand.
AGCTTGTGGCCCACCATGTTTTCGGATACGTACACCGGAATATGCTGCTTGCCGTTGTGGACCGCTATCGTCAGGCCGACGAACTCTGGCAGCACCGTGGAACGGCGTGACCAGGTTTTCACTGGGCGTTTATCATTAGCCGCGCGTACCGTCTCAATCTTCTTGAGCAAGTGAGCGTCAACAAATGGGCCTTTTTTAATCGAACGTGCCATATCTATCTACCCCTTAAACTTGAAAGCGACGACGCACGATCATGCCGCTGGTGCGTTTGTTGCGACGTGTACGGAAACCCTTGGCCGGAACGCCCCAAGGACTGACCGGATGACGGCCTGCGGCAGTCTTGCCCTCGCCACCGCCATGCGGGTGATCGACCGGGTTCATCACCACACCGCGAACGGTCGGCCGAACACCGCGCCAGCGCATCGCGCCGGCCTTGCCGATCGAGCGCAGGCTGTGCTCGGAATTGCCCACTTCGCCCAAAGTCGCCTTGCAATCGATGTGCACTTTGCGTATCTCACCGGAGCGCAAACGCAATTGCGCGTAGCTGCCTTCGCGTGCCAGCAACTGGACAGAAGTCCCGGCTGAACGCGCCAGCTGCGCACCCTTGCCGGGCAACATCTCGATGCAATGTATCGTCGAACCGACCGGAATGTTGCGCAGCGGCATCGCATTGCCCGCCTTGATCGGCGCTTCAGAGCCGCTCACCAGGGTCGCCCCGGCAGCTACACCCTTGGGCGCGATGATGTAGCGGCGCTCGCCATCGGCGTAGCACAGCAAGGCCAGGTTGGCGCTGCGGTTCGGATCATATTCCAGGCGCTCAACCGTGGCAGGGATGCCATCCTTGTTGCGCTTGAAGTCGACCAAACGATAATGCTGCTTGTGACCACCGCCCATATGACGGGTCGTGATATGGCCGTTATTGTTGCGGCCCGCGGTACTGTTCTGCTTTTCCAGCAGAGCCGCGACCGGCTTGCCCTTGTGCAGATCTGGATTAACCAGGCGCACGACGGCGCGCTGACCCGGGGTTGTTGGTTTTAGTTTAATCAATGCCATGATGATTATCCTTGCTCGCTTGCCGCAAAATTGATTTCCTGACCGGCGGCCAGACACACATAAGCCTTCTTCCAGTCGTTGCGATGGCCGACATAGCGCCCCATGCGCTTGACCTTGCCCTTGACGCAGGCGACTTGCACGCTCTCCACACTCACCTTGAACATCATTTCAACAGCGGCTTTGATCTCGGGCTTGGTCGCATCGGTCACGACACGGAAAACGACTTGATCGTTCTTGTCGGCAACGTGGGTTGCTTTCTCGGAGATTTGCGGCGCAAGCAGCACTTTCATCAAGCGTTCCTGACTGAATTTCTGGG
>JBDTPM010000207.1:0-4456 GCA_039932695.1 Gallionella sp.
TCGTTCTGGTAGTGCGAGAAATCCTGCTTCACCGCGAGTGTCGCGGAAGTGAATATCCACGCGCGCGCACTGCCGACTATCTGCTTCTCGAAGATCTCCGCGATCGATAGCGGCGTGGTGTTGAGTTGCAGCGAGTGGTGGAATACCTCCAGCCAGCGCACGACATCATTCCCCTCTCCCTCGGTGGGAGAGGGGCTAGGGGAGAGGGGGGAACCTGTCCACTTCGCCAATTGCTGCGATAACCCCTGCGCCCGCTGCCAGCAATTTTCCAGCCCTTCGCTGCGTTCCGCTTGTTTTTCCAGCAGGCCGTTTAGTTGCGTGAGTTTCTCGCTGAATGTTTTTAAAGCACCGGGCCATTCCTTGAAACTATCCAGCGCAAGCGCGGGCATCCGCCCCTCTTTTTTGAACACCAGCCGCAGATCGCGCGCGGCTTTGTCCAGTTCGTCGCAGGCCTTCGGCAGTGGCGCGAAGTCTTTAGCCGATGCCGCCGCCTCGATGCGAGTGTCGCGCGCGAGATCGAGCAACAGCGTCGTGGACAGCGTCTCGCCGAAGAACAGACTGGCGGTCTCCGGCAACTGGTGCGCCTCGTCGAAGATCACCGTGTTGCAGGCGGGCAGCAGCTCCGCCACGCCCTCGTCGCGCAGCATCACATCGGCGAAGAACAGATGATGGTTCACCACCACAATGTCCGCCTTCATCGCGTCCGAGCGAGCCTTGAGCACGAAGCATTCCTTGTGGTTGGGGCATTCCTGGCCGAGACAATTGTCGCGCGTCGAAGTCACCTGTATCCAGATCGGCGCGTTCTCCGGCACATCGGCCAAGCCGCTCTTGTCACCAGACTCGCTGACCTTGGCGTATTGCTTTATCTTGCCCAAATGCTTGATGTCTTCGCGCGTCTTGAACAACCCATCCGTTTGTGCGCGCTCCAGATGATAGTGGCACACATAGTTGGCACGCCCCTTGAGCAAGGCCACCGACACCGGTGCTTTCAGCGCATCGCGCACCATCGGCAAGTCTTTCTGGAACAACTGGTCCTGCAGATTCTTCGTGCCGGTCGAGATGATCACCTTGCCGCCCGCCAAAAGTGCTGGCACCAGATAGGCAAAGGTCTTGCCGGTGCCGGTGCCCGCCTCGACCACCAGTATCTCGTTGTCGCGTATCGCCTCGGCCACGGCCAACGCCATCTCGCGCTGCTGCGCGCGCGGCCGGAACGACGCGACTTCAGCGGCAAGCGGGCTTTGTTCGGAAAAGAAACGTTCGACTTCGGCAGACACGACGGGCTATTCAGGGCTTTCAGGAAGGAGTGTTGTTATGGCTGGTTGTTTTCCAGCGGCAGTATCCGGACGCGCTCGCGCATTTCATCCACTACAACCAAGGCGCCAGCCGAGAGTTGCGGGCTAAAGCGGTGCAACAGCTCGATGGCGCGCGTGGCGAGCGCATCGGGGCTGACATCGTCGGTGCGTATCTGGAAAACGCTGGGCGATTCGGCGCGGGTGGCGGCCAGCAAGGCACCAAAATCAAGGTCATGGGTGAAAACGATGTATCCGTTTTCTCTCGCCCAGGCAAACAGCCCACTGTCCGGGGCATTGGCAGCACCGATGTGATACCAGTGCTCTGCTTCGAAACCGGCTTCGCGCAAAACCCCCACCCACGAGGGCGAGAGGTTCATGTCGATGAGCAGTCGCAGCGTCATGCAGCAGTTATGGGCAGCTCGATTTCTTCCGAGCGCCATGCGGCGTAGCGCAATGCCTGGGTGATGTCTTCCGCTTCAAGATAAGGATACAGGTCGAGAATCTGCTGCGTGCTTTTGCCGCTGGCGACCAGTCCGATGAGCATGCCGACCGTGACGCGTTGTCCACGGACACATGGCTTGCCGCCCATAACGTTGGGGTCAGTGGTTATGCGGTTCAGTTGTTTCATGGTAAGGCTCCTTAGCTTGGGCGAAGCTGCACAGGCATTCTAACGGAAATCGCAGGGAGTATCCGTTCATCTCGATCTTGGGTGAAGTTGTCAGGATGCAAACAGACTTAGTTCGGAAAAAACGTTCGACTTCGGCAGACACAATAGAGGCGGAAAAGAGGGATGGTTTTTCGCAGAGGCCAGCGTTATAGTGTGGTGGCGATTTTACGCGAGTGAATATGAAATAGCATAAAACTCCAGAGTTTCTTTTCGTTTACGAATAATTAAACACAACCCATTATGCTGGGAGGCTGTGAAGAGTGAAATATAGTGACGATACAGATGAGCATCGTAAGGCCAACATCGATTATGTGAATCAACGATGAAAGCAGCTATATGGACTTGAGATGGAGTTTGGCAGCGAGGGTATTAAATACCTATTACTTGTAAATTCGGGCGCTGCTGTAGCGGTGCTAGCCTTTCATGGATCCGTCGCTGCAGTGAGAGATATGGTCTGGCCAAAAGTGATGCTTGGCTTCTTTGTGGTAGGTGTGATTCTTATTGGTGCCTTGCATATTGCTAGATATAGAGGTGTTCATTCTTTATTTAGGGACTGGCAAAGCTCTGTTAACAAATATTTCATCGACGTTCTAGATTGGTTGGATATTGTGAACGATGACGCCGCCAAGGCGAGGAAACTTTCTTGGGCATTATATTTTGCCTATGCTTCATTCGCATGCTTCGTGATCGGTGCGGGCATTGGGATGTTTAATTTTTCAACCTTAACCAATGGAGATAATCATGTCGGGAAAGAAGCCATCACCACCTCCGCAACCTCAGCCAGCAACACCTCCACGCCAGCCGAACAGCAAGACGGACGGGGGGCAGAAAAACCACTCAGTAATGCCGAGCATGCCAGCACCCCCACCAACACCAAAGAAAAAGTAGCACCATAGGAGCAGAGCAGCAAGATAAGTGGAACGAATTTCATCATGCAGATTTTTTGGATGTCGTTGCTTTTGACTTGAGAGGTCAACAACCATTGTCGAAAAACATAATCAACTAGGACATTCATTTAATTTCAGGGAGAGAAATATGGCGATATCCAAGAAGGTAACAGAGCGCATCACTACCCAAGTTAAGCGATTTCAATCCATCCTGTCAGAGGCGAAGGATCGCGATATCAGTGAATCCGATACAGTTGTCATCATCGGCGACATGCTTTCTGAGATGCTCGGGTATAAAAAATATACCGAGATCACCACTGAGTTCGCCATACGCGGCACCTACTGTGACTTAGCGGTAAAGGTGGACAGTTCCGTGCGTTTCTTGATCGAAGCAAAGGCGGTCGGCATCGACCTAAAGGACAACCACATTAAGCAGGCCATCGACTACGGTGCGAATCATGGTATCGAGTGGGTCATCCTCACCAACGGAGTTAATTGGCAGGTATATAAGATCCACTTTCGCCAGCCAATCGACAAATCGCTGATCTTTGAGATTGATATTCTGCAAGCCAGTCCGCGCAATCCCCAGTTACTGGAGTGCTTTGGCAATCTAAGCCGAGAGGGCTTCACACAGTCGTCCATGACGGCATTCTTCCAGCAGCAGCAGGCAACCAGTAAATTCTCACTGGCAGCGCTGCTCACTAGTGAGTCAATGCTTCAGGCGTTGCGCAAGGAAATCCGCAAGATCAGCAGCACTATTAAGGTGGAGGAAGATTTTCTGAAATTCGTGCTGCAGAACGATGTTATCAAGCGCGAGTTGATCGATAGCGAAGATGCAAAACAGGCTGCGGAGTTCCTGAAAAAGGCTGCGCGGGCAACAGCAAAGGCAAAATCAAAAGAATTAAAACCTACTGAGCCAGAAATTTCTGATCCACAGCCACCTTCAGTGAATTAATACGCGCCAGGACGGTTTGAGAGCGATACCAAACCTACAAAAATCCGCCCACAAACCTAAGGTGCCTTTTTACCTTTGACTATTCTTGCCAACAATTCCCCCAGAGGTTAACTTATGGAATCCCCAACCAGTATCATCACTGTCGCTCACGTCATCCAGCAGGCGGTTGCGCCGGTCTTTCTTCTTACCGGAGTCGGAGCGATCCTGAGCGTGCTCTCCAGTCGTTTGGGCCGGGTGATAGACCGTTTTCGTGTGCTGGAAAAAATAGCTGAAAGTGAACGAGTCGCGTATACCACTGAAATAGCCAATCTGGTGCGCAGGTCGCGATGGATCCATTGGGCGATCAGCCTCTGCACCGTGTGCGCGTTGTTCATCTGTATAGTGATCGCGGCGCTATTCATCGGTTCTGAATTGGGCAAGGACCCTTCGGGCATGATAGCTGCGTTCTTCATTGCGGCGATGCTGGCGTTGACCGCAGCATTATTGTGTTTCCTGCGCGAGATCGCCCTGGCAGCCGGCAGCATAAACCTGCGCAAGCAGGCGTAGGTTGAACGACCCCCAGTGTCGAGTCGATTATTTATCCCAGATTATCCTTTAGGCCCCAAACCCCTCCCAATTGACCCCTCGCTACGCTCTCCCCTTGTCAGGGGAGGAG
>JBDTPM010000208.1:0-1805 GCA_039932695.1 Gallionella sp.
CTACGTGAAGAATTATTCGCCAACGGGCAATTCAATATAAAAAAACCCGCCATGCTTATATCAGCAATGGCGGGTTTTACAAGGATGACCCCTCGCTTACTTCTTGCCTTCCTTGGCAGCCGGAGCGGCAGCCTTGGCCGCAACGGGTGCTGCTGCAGCAGGGGCTGCAGGCGCTGCTGCAGCAGAAGCCGCGGCGGCGGCTTCTGCCTCTGCCGCCACTTCGGCATCTGCCATACCGCGCGGCACTTGTACTGTGGCGACCACTGCCTCGGCAGCATGCGTACCGTGCGTGGCAATCTCCACGCCATTGGGCAGCTTCAAATCGGACACGTGCACGGAATGCCCCAGTTCCAGCGTGCTCAGGTCCACTTCGATGAAGGCCGGCAGATCCTTGGGCAGGCAGGTGATATCCAGTTCGTTCATCACATGGCTGATCTTGCCGCCGCCGACTTTCACGCCGGGGGCGATATCTGCGTTGATGAAGTGCAACGGCAACTTGATGTGCATCTTCTTCTTCGCGTCCACGCGTTGAAAGTCGATGTGTTGCACTTGCTGGCGGAACGGGTGCATCACAAAGTCGCGCAGCAGCACAGACTCTTTCTTGCCGTCCAGATTCAGCGACAGGATCGAAGCATGGAAAGCCTCGTTGCGCAGCTTGAAGTACAGCTCGTTGTGATCGATGTCGATCAGGTTCACGTCGCCCACGCCATACACAACACCTGGCACGCGGCCGGTGTTACGCAGACGGCGGCTCGCACCCGTTCCTTGCGCCTTGCGAATTGTTGCATTAATTTCGATAGTCATTTTACTTCTCCAAAAAACGGAATCGTCCGCGACCAGACGATTCCTGTGTTGCAACAGCCAACATGGCTGCCGCTAAAACTTAATGTAGGGTGGGCAGGCATTCTCCCCACGCTGCGCCTATCCGCGTGGGCACGATAAAGCTGTGTCCACCCTACCTGCTTACCTATTCAGCAAATAAAGAGCTTACCGACTCCTCATTGTTGATGCGGCGTATCGTTTCCGCCAGCAACTCCGCGGTACTCAACTGACGGATGCGCTTGCAGTTGCGCGCCGCCTCGTTCAACGGGATGGTGTCGGTGACCACCAGCTCATCCATCGCGGATTTCTCGATGCGTTCGATCGCCGGGCCGGACAACACCGCATGGGTACAATAAGCCAGCACGCGCGTCGCGCCTTTTTCTTTCAGCGCGTTGGCGGCTTCGCACAAGGTATTGGCGGTATCCACCATATCGTCCATGATCAGACAGGTACGTCCGGTCACTTCGCCGATGATGTTCATCACCTTCGCCACGTTCGGCTTGGGACGGCGCTTGTCGATGATCGCCAGGTCCGCATCCAGCTGTTTCGCCAGCGCTCGGGCACGTACCACACCGCCCACGTCCGGAGACACCACGATCAGGTTCGGATAGTTATGCTTCCACACATCGGACAGCAAGATCGGGCTGGCGTAGATGTTGTCCACCGGAATATCGAAGAAGCCCTGGATCTGGTCGGAGTGCAGATCCATCGTCAACAAGCGATCCACTCCGGCGCCGGTAAGCATGTCGGCCACCACTTTCGCGGTGATCGCCACGCGCGCCGAACGCGGACGACGGTCTTGGCGCGCGTAGCCGAAATACGGCATCGCGGCGGTGATACGGCCGGCGGAGGCGCGCTTCAGCGCATCCACCATCACCATCACTTCCATCAGATTGTCATTGGTCGGCGCGCAAGTCGATTGCAGCACGAACACGTCGCGGCCGCGCACGTTCTCCAGCAGCTCCACCATCACTTCACCGTCG
>JBDTPM010000209.1:0-2986 GCA_039932695.1 Gallionella sp.
CCGGTTGTTCGCTGATCTGTCTGCTGGCGGTCATACCAATCTATGCCCGTCGCAGGGACAATATATTCGTGGTGATCTGCATAATCGCCTTGCTGGTGCAGTTGACTGCAGCATCAGGTATGCTGCACTCTGGACATTGATGAGATGAGTACATATCCTTTTGAACGCATCCTGCTGGCGACCGAACACACGGAGTTCGATGTCGGGGCGGAGCGCGTCGCGTTCGCGATGGCGAAACGTTGTGGTGTTCGATTACGAGCAGTTGTCCCGATCGACAGCAATCCTGAGTATGAGGTGCAGGCTCCTGAACTGTTTTTGCGGGGTGAACAGGCGGCGGCAGTAAAGATTGCTTCATTGCGCGTGCGTGCAAAGGAAGCGGGCGTCGAATTGGAGGTGAAGGTACGACATGGCATGGAAGCGCATCGTGAGATCGTGGAAGAGGCCACGGATACTCGCACCGATCTGATCGTCATTCGCAGACGCGGCAAGCCCGGCTTTCTTTCCAATCGGCTGGTCGGCGAGATGGTCAGCAAAGTGATTCACGATGCAAATTGTTGCGTGTTGACTGTGCCGCGCAATGCGGAATTCTGGCAGCACGGAATATTGGCTTCGGTCGGTGATACGCCCCGCGCGCAGGACATCGCCAAGCTGGCAGGCGGCATCGCCGCCGTATGCGATCTGCCGCTGACCATCATCAGTATCGCGCAACACCAGAATGCGCGTAGCAAGACCGAAAGTCTCAATGAATCGTATGTCGCCCTCACCGCCACTCTGACCAAACGCGTGCTAGGCAGAGTGTGCGATGGAGATCCGGCGGGTCAGACTGTTGCTGTTGCCAGGGAAATTGCTGCCGATCTGATCATCATCGGGCGGCAGCGTTATCACCTGATTCCTTTCGTGCGCGGCAACGCCAGCTTCATGCAGAAGATCATCGGTGCCGCCGAGGTGCCGACATTGGTTGTTCCTGCTTAGCAATGCATGGCCGAAATGGACAATCCCCGCGCTGTTTACGCATCAATCGCATGTGCTGTTCGGATTGTTGCCGCTCCTCAGTCTCCCGTCTCCTTCGGCACTGCTGTCGGGCTGCGCTTTCTTCCTGCAATACGCCGACTTGCCGATGGAACACCGGTTTTTCTACACTGAAGTCAATCACCCGCAGTATCTTTACTATCAGTGTGTATCATGATGCTACAAGTGGCAGTATCGATGATATGCAAAACAGGCACAGCCTGGTCTTGGTGAAGATGGAAGAATGAACCCGAGAGTCTATTGGCACAATTTCGCCCAGCGGTTCGATATGCGGGCCGGCACTATCAAGGCCGATCTTGTAGCGGGCCTCACAGTCGCGCTGGTCGCTATCCCGCAGTCATTAGCCTATGCTCAGCTCGCGGGAGTTCCAGCCTATTACGGGTTGTATGCAGCCTTGATTCCCACGGTGATAGGAGCCTTGTTCGGTTCCTCCAACCAATTATCGACCGGCCCGGTCGCAATGACATCCTTGTTGACCGCAGCCAGTATTGCGCCCTTGGCTACTCATGGTAGCGAGTTGTTTTACTCATACGCAATTTTGTTGGCGTTGCTGTCCGGCTTGTATCAAATTGCTTTCGGGGTGTTGCGTGTAGGCATCCTGCTCAATTTTTTGTCAAATCCGGTGCTGATGGGGTTTATTAACGCCGCCGCGATTATTATCGGCCTGTCGCAATTGCCGACGCTGTTAGGCATTCCGGCTGCGCAGACGGAACACTTTGTTCTGGACATCACGCGCATGTTTTTGCACATCGACAATGCGCACACACTTTCAATCGGATTCGGTCTTTTCGCCATCATCCTGCTGGTTATCTTCAAGAAGTATGCACCTAAGCTGCCCGGCGTACTGATAACGGTAGCATCCTTGACCTGGATCAGTTACGCGATCGATTTTGCCAATTCGGGCGGCAATGTGGTCGGGGTCGTTCCACAAGGTCTGCCAACCCTGAGCCTTCCTCCGCTGGATTGGCACGCAACCATCGCACTCTTGCCAGCTGGTTTTGTGATTGCCCTGATCAGTTTCATGGAAGCCATGTCGAGTTGCAAGGTGATCGCCATTAAAACCCGCCAACCCTGGGATGAGAACAAGGAGCTGATCGGGCAGGGCCTCGCCAAGGTTGCGGCAGCTTTCAGCCAATCCATGCCGGTGAGCGGCTCATTCTCCCGTTCGGCGCTGAACATCGCATCGGATGCCAGGACACCGCTATCGTCGATCGTCTCCGCGATCTTTGTGCTGTTCACGCTGCTCTTTTTTACTTCCCTGCTTTACCATCTGCCCAAACCGGTCCTTGCCGCCATCATCATGATGGCGGTCGTGAGTCTCATTAACTTCCAGTCCATCTGGAACGCCTGGCGGGCGAACAGGGATGATGGTATCGCCGCGATCGTCACCTTTGTGGCGACACTCGCTTTCGCGCCGAATATCCAGAACGGCATAGTCACCGGCATCCTGTTGTCGCTTTCGCTGCTGCTGTATCGAATGATGCGCCCAAGGGTGGCAGTGCTGGGTCTGCACAGCGACACCACTTTGCGCGATGCCGTACGCCATAACCTGCCTCCATTGCATCCCAGGTTGGGGGCGATCCGTTTCGACGGTGCGTTGCGCTTCGTGAATGTCTCGTACTTTGAAGATGCGCTGCTGAAACTGGAGCGGGAGAATCCGGACATTGCCTGCATTCTGGTTCAGTCCAGCGGTATCAACGAGATCGATGCATCCGGCATCGAGATGCTGCGCAATCTGCTTGACCGCTTCAAGAATAGCGGAATCAAGCTCGCTTTTAGCGGTATGAAGAAACAGGTCTCCGATGTGATGGACCGAACCGGTCTGACAGAGACTATCGGCGCGCAAAATATTTTTGCTTCCGACAGGATTGCTATCGATGAACTCTTTCTGCGGTTGGACAAGCAGTCAACAATCAACTGATGCAGGAAAAACAAAATATTCTTGAATCTCTCAGGG
>JBDTPM010000210.1:0-4088 GCA_039932695.1 Gallionella sp.
ACGATTATGAAGCGTTCGCCGCCGGATTCGGTTTCGAGGAAACACCGGATCAGGCCACCGCAATCACGGCAGTCATCAACGATCTGCAAAGCGGCAAACCGATGGACAGGCTGATCTGCGGCGATGTCGGCTTCGGCAAGACTGAGGTCGCGTTGCGCGCCGCGTTCGTCGCGGCGATGGACGGCAAACAAGTTGCAGTGCTGGTGCCCACCACGCTGCTCGCCGAACAGCACTTCCAGAATTTCTCCAACCGCTTCGCCGACCTGCCGGTCAAGATCGCCGAACTGTCGCGCTTCCGTTCCGCGAAAGAACAGACGCAGGCGCTGAAGGATATGGAGGACGGCAAGCTGGACATCATCATCGGCACGCACAAGCTGATCCAGAAGGGGGTGAAATTCCACGACCTCGGGCTGGTCATCATCGACGAGGAACACCGCTTCGGCGTACAGCAAAAGGAACGCCTCAAGGCACTGCGTTCCGAAGTCGACGTGCTCACGCTGACCGCCACACCGATCCCGCGTACGCTGGCAATGTCGCTGGAAGGACTGCGCGATTTTTCTATCATCGCCACCGCGCCGCAACGCCGCTTGTCGATCAAGACCTTCGTCGCGCAGGCCGGCAACGGCATCATCCGCGAGGCGGTGCTGCGCGAACTGAAGCGCGGCGGGCAGATTTACTTCCTGCACAACGAGGTGGACACCATCGCCAATATGGCGGAAAAGCTGGCCGCACTGCTGCCAGAAGCACGCATCCGCGTGGCGCACGGGCAGATGAACGAGCGCGATCTGGAAGCGGTGATGCGCGATTTTTACCAGCAGCGTTTCAATGTGCTGTTATGCACCACCATCATCGAGACCGGCATCGACATACCCACCGTCAACACCATCATCATGAATCGCGCCGATCGTTTCGGTCTGGCTCAATTACATCAATTGCGCGGCCGCGTCGGGCGTTCGCATCATCAGGCTTATGCCTATCTGCTGGTGGAAACCGAAGCCCTCACCGCGCAGGCGAAGAAACGTCTTGAAGCGATCCAGGCGATGGAACAACTCGGCAGCGGCTTCTACCTCGCGATGCACGATCTGGAGATACGCGGCGCGGGCGAAGTCCTGGGCGAATCGCAAAGCGGCGAGATGCAGGAGATCGGTTTCTCGCTGTACACCGACATGCTGAATGCAGCGATCACCTCGCTAAAACTGGGCAAGGAGCCGGATATGGCGCACCCGCTCGGGGTCACCACCGAGATCAACCTGCACATGCCGGCGCTGCTGCCCAATGACTATTGCGGCGACATCCATCAGCGCCTGGTGATCTACAAACGTCTGGCCAATTGCGCGATGCTGGAAGAGCTGGACGACATGCACCAGGAGCTGATCGACCGCTTCGGCCTGTTGCCGGAACCCGCACAGATACTGCTGGACTGCCACCGCCTGCGCCTGCTCGCCAAGCCGCTCGGTATCAGCAAAGTGGATGCATCCTCTGAGGCCATCGTGATCCAGTTTGTGCCCAACCCGCCGATCGACCCGATGAAGATCATCACGCTGATCCAGAGCAGGCGGCACGTCAAAATGGCGGGTCAGGATAAACTGCGAATTGAATTAAAATATGGCGACATCACCCAGCGCGTGCTCGCCATCAAAAACTTTCTTAAAGAATTGACCGCATGAACCTCATCATCCAAGCCACCCAAACAGTCGCTGCCGCGCACCTGGATCATCTTGCCGGCCTTGCGCAATGCACCAAGCGGGAACAGATATCGGCGAACGCCTATCGTTTCACCGGGACACAGCAACATGCCGCGATCGCGCCTTACTGTCTGGCGAACCGGCTCGACTACGGCTTCGTGCCGGGTGGCTGCTCGCTGAAGGATTTCGGGCTGGTGGTGATGGACATGGATTCGACGCTGATCAGCATCGAATGCATCGACGAGATCGCCGACATGCAGGGCCTCAAGCCGCAGGTCGCCGCGATCACCGAAGCCGCGATGCGCGGCGAGATCGACTTCGCCGAAAGCCTGCGCCTCCGTGTGGCATTGCTGGAAGGCCTGGATGAGAGCGCGCTGCAGCGCGTGTACGACGAACGCCTGCGGCTGAATCCGGGCGCAGAGACCATGCTGGCCGTTCTGAAACAGCACGGCATCAAGACGCTGCTGGTTTCCGGCGGCTTCGTGTTCTTCACCGAGCGGCTGAAAGCCAGACTGGGTCTGGACTACACTCAGGCCAACACGCTGGAGATCGCCAACGGCAAACTCACCGGCAAGGTGCGGGGCAGGATATTCGATGCGCAAGGCAAGGCCGACTGGCTGGTGAAGATCCGCGACGAACTGGGATTGAAACCCGCGCAGGTCATCGCGATCGGCGACGGCGCGAACGATCTGAAGATGATGGCGCAGGCGGGCATCAGCATCGCCTATCACGCCAAGCCGGTGGTAAGGGCACAGGCAAGTTATGCACTGAATTTCGTCGGGTTAGATGGACTGGTAAATTTGCTATCCCATTAGATATCAATGATTACGTAGGAGCCAGCTCGCTGGCGATTGGTGCGACGTTTGCTTTCAATTGCTCGCAAAAAATCCATTTTCGCCAGCGAGCTGGCTCCTACAAATGGTTTCACACACATCATCGCGAGAATTGCCATGAACGACAAGATACGCCAGCTTCTTAAACAGATAAGCGCCCTCGAAGCTGATTTGAGCACAGCCATCGACGCACATGAAAGTCGCATACACTATAAGATCGAAGGCAAACGCGTGGTGTTCGAAGACGCTATCAAGCAGGCACACCTCAAGCTCAAACCCAAGATGAACTTGTTAATTTGGTTTTTTACTGTACGCCCGCAAAATTTTCTCACTATGCCTATCATCTACGGCATGCTTGTTCCGCTGGCCTTGCTCGATCTGTGCATCAGCCTCTATCAGCTGGCTTGCTTCCCGATATACGGCATTCCCCGTGTCAAACGGGCCAACTACATCTTGATAGATCGCCAATACCTGGCCTACCTGAATATCATCGAAAAAGCCGACTGCATGTACTGCGGGTATGCTGTCGGGATGCTGGCCTACTCGAGCGAGATCCTTGCCCGCACCGAGCAATATTTCTGCCCGATCAAACACGCACGCAAGATGCTCGGCGCGCATGCGCGCTATGCGCATTTTCTGGGCTACGGCGAGGCAGATGACTTCCATGGCAAACTCGAAGAATTCCGCAGTGAACTTGCCGGGGAAGAAAAACCCGATACCAGCAAGTAGTATATGCAAGGAGCAACTGCAATGACGCAACCGGTCAGCTCCGCAGTGTCGCGAATGAATGCCCGGGGCGAGATCGAGAAAGAGATCACCGCGTACAGCGTAGAACCGGAGTATCTGCTTGAATGACAACCAAGCCCCGGACTCCGGTCGGCCAAATCCGCCGGAACAACCGCCCGGCTTCGCGCTGGACTTCTTCGGGCGGGCTGGACTTCCGGATTTGCCGGTCTGCCCGCAAATTGTGTGCCCGATTATTGAAGCATGCACCTAACTTGCTGTTTGACCAAGCCAAAAAATATACAGTAATATTTCACTTGCAAAAACCTCCCTACCCCCTACAATTAGTTGACTACATCCTGCCGACCACTACCTATAGTGGTTTTTTGCTTTTTGGGACTAAAGTGATCTGTCCAATAAATCATCAATAAATCATAAGGGATTAATCATGATTGATACCGAAAGTGCTTTTCCAGTAGCATCCATTCACAATGTTGCGGACAAACCGGCTATTGAAGGAATCATCGCAATGACACAAGAGATCAGTACCGAAGTATTGCTGGAAAAATACGCCGAGCCCGGCGAGACCTCGGTTGAGGATGTGCGCCGCCGCGTGGCGCGCGGTCTGGCCCAGGCCGAGAAACCGGAGCAGCGCGCCCATTGGGAAGAGGCATTCTTCAATGCGCAACAGGACGGCTTCGTGCCTGCCGGACGCATCAACTCGGCAGCCGGATTGAAGAATCAGGCGACCCTGATCAATTGTTTCGTGCAACCCGTTGGAGATTCGATCTCCGGGATCAGCGACGGCAAACCGGGTATCTACGATGCATTGCAACAAGCCGCCGAA
>JBDTPM010000211.1:0-13857 GCA_039932695.1 Gallionella sp.
TGCCCACCGCGTAAATGGTGATGTACGGGATCACCGTGAAGCCGGAAAAAATGATCAGCGTGGAGAACAGCAGAGCGCGCAGATGATTGGGGTCGCGCAGCACTTCGAACATCGCCGAGAACGGATGCGCGCGCTTCTTGTCGCTGATGTGATAGCGCAGTTCAGGCAAGATGCGTGCGCCGACAATGATGAACAGCGTGGTCAGGATCGCAATCAGAATGAATGGCGCACGCCATTGGAAATGGTTGGCCAGCCATAAGGACAGCGGCACACCGGCAACGGTGGAAAGTGAAAAGGCCGTTGAAACGATACCGCTCGCGCGGGCGCGGCGCGCAAAGGGGATCACATCGCCGACAATGGTCTGTACCATCGCGCCCATCACTCCGCCGAACGCGCCCGCCAAGCCGCGTGCGATCAGCAGCGTGGCATAACCCGGAGCCAATCCGCACGCCAGCGTAGCCAAACCGAACAGTGCGAATATGCTCAGCAGCAGGCGTTTGCGCTCGAACCTGTCGATGAACGTTGCCGCCAGCAGGCCGGACAGCGCGGCGCTGAAGCTGTAGGACGCAACCAGCAGGCCGAACTCGTGGGTGCTGATGTCGAACGCCTTGATCAGGATAGGTCCGAGCGGCATCATGATCATGAAATCGAGGATGTGGCTGAACTGGATGCCGGCCAGGGTCAGCAGCAAATAGCGTTCTGACAATTCCGCATCCGGCTTGCCGGATAGCGGATTGCGTACTTTTAGTGCGCGTTGCGGTGTGAGGGGGAGTTGCACGTGGATTCATGCCAATAATGATCAGGGCGTGATTCTAACTTCATGAATCCCCGACAAGAAATTTTCTTGCATCCGACAGTGTTAAAATTCCCGCCTGAATTTACAGTATTCGATCATGCCGCAACCTTCTTTCGTCCATCTCCGTTTGCACAGCGAATATTCGATTTCGGACGGCATGCTGCGCGTGGACGAAGCGGTTGCCGCGGCAAGAAGCGATGCGATGCCGGCGCTGGCACTGACCGACCTGAACAATTTTTTCGGCCTGATCAAATTCTACAAGGCGGCGCGTGGCGCGGGCATCAAGCCCGTCACCGGGTGCGATGTGTTCATCAGCAACGATGCCGATCGCGACCGCCCGTACCGCCTGCTGCTGCTGTGCCAATCCGATGCGGGATATCTGCTGCTGTGCCGTCTGCTTACGAGAGCCTATCTGGAGAACCAGCATCGCGGTCGTGCCGAATTGCGACGCGAGTGGTTGCATCACGGCACGGATGGTTTGATCGCGCTGTCCGGCGCGCATCTGGGCGATGTCGGCAATGCGCTGTTGTCCGGCAATGCCAAGCAAGCGAGACAGTTCGCCCGGGAATGGGCGGGGTTGTTCAATAACCGTTATTACCTCGAAGTGCAGCGCGCCGGATTCGCCGATGAAGAGCATTACATCCTTGCCGCGACCCAATTGGCCGCCGAACTCGGGCTGCCGGTGGTCGCCACCCACCCGGTGCAGTTCCTGAGTGCGGAGGACTTCAAGGCGCATGAGGCGCGGGTGTGCATCGCCGAAGGCTATGTGCTCAACGACAAGCGCCGCGCGCGAGCCTATACCACTCAACAGTATTTCAAGACCCAAGACGAGATGGCGGAGCTGTTTGCCGACCTGCCCGAGGCATTGCAAAACAGTGTCGAGATCGCGCGGCGCTGCAATCTTTCCCTGGTGTTGGGCAAGCCGCGCTTGCCGGACTTTCCGACGCCGGAAGGGCAGGGCCTGGACGATTACCTGCGCGCACAGGCCGTGGCAGGTTTGCAGCGGCGCATGGCTGCGCTCTATCCCGATCAGGCCGGGCGCGCAGCCAAGTTGCCGGTATATCAGCAGCGGCTGGCATTCGAGACCGAGACCATCATCAAGATGGGCTTCCCCGGCTACTTTCTGATCGTTGCGGATTTTATCCGCTGGGCGAAGGAGAATGGCGTGCCGGTCGGCCCGGGGCGCGGCTCCGGAGCTGGATCGCTGGTGGCATACAGCCTCGGCATCACCGATCTCGATCCGCTGCGCTACGAGCTGCTGTTCGAGCGCTTCCTGAATCCCGGGCGTGTGTCGATGCCGGACTTCGACGTGGATTTCTGCCAGGACGGGCGCGAGCGCGTCATCGAATATGTGAAGCAGAAATACGGCGCGGCGAGCGTTTCGCAGATCGCCACCTTCGGCACGATGGCTTCCAAGGCCGTGATCCGCGATGTCGGGCGGGTGATGGATTTTCCCTACGGCCTGTGCGACCGCCTGTCCAAGGCGATCCCGGTGGAAGGTGTGAAGCCGGTGTCGCTGAAGAAGGCGCGCGAGATGGAGCCGGAGATAAACGCCATCGCCGAGAGCGAGGAAGGCGTGCCGGAATTGCTGGAGCTGGCCGCACGTCTCGAAGACCTGACCCGCAATGTCGGCATGCACGCCGGCGGCGTGCTGATCGCGCCGGGACAGCTCACCGATTTTTGCCCGTTGTATTGTGCCGACAGCAGTGCCAGCGTGGTCAGCCAGTTCGACAAGGACGATGTGGAAGACATCGGACTGGTCAAGTTCGACTTCCTCGGCCTGCGCACACTGACCATCCTCGATTGGGCGATGCGCCATGTCACCAGACTCGCCGGAGGCATTGCGCCATTCGCGCTCGAGACCCTGCCGCTGGATGACAGTGCCACCTATGAGCTGCTGAAGAATGCCAACACCACCGCGGTGTTCCAGCTGGAATCGCGTGGCATGAAGGACATGTTGAGGCAGGCCAGGCCGGATTGCTTTGAAGACATAATCGCGCTGGTGGCACTTTATCGCCCCGGGCCGATGGACCTGATCCCGGATTTCGTTCGGCGCAAGCATGGCGAGAGATTCGAATATCCCCACCCTGCCGTCGAGCAGGTGCTGCGTGAAACCCACGGCATCATGGTCTACCAGGAACAGGTGATGCAGATCGCCCAAGTGGTGGGCGGCTACAGTTTGGCCGAGGCCGACCTGTTGCGACGCGCGATGGGCAAGAAGAAACCGGAAGAGATGGCGCAGCATCGCGAGATCTTCATCGCGGGTGCTCTCAAGAGCGGTTCGTCGAAGGAGCAGGCCGGCAACCTGTTCGACCTGATGGAGAAGTTCGCCGGGTATGGCTTCAACAAGTCACACGCGGCAGCCTACGCGCTGATCGCCTATCAGACGGCCTATCTCAAGGCGCATCATCCGGCGGCATTCATGGCGGCGACGCTGTCCTCGGACATGGACAACACCGACAAGGTGCGCATCTTCTATCTTGATACGCTGCAGCAGAACATCCGTGTGCTGTTGCCCGACGTGAACAGTTCCGGTTATGTGTTCTCTCCTGTTGATGAGCAGACCATCGCCTACGGGCTGGGAGCGGTCAAAGGCACCGGTGAGGCGGCGATCGGCAACATCGTCAAGGCGCGCGCAAAGGGTCCATTCAAGGACATGTTCGATTTTTGCCGACGCGTGGACAAGCGCATCGTCAATCGCCGCACCGTGGAGGCATTGATACGCGCGGGGGCGTTCGACAGTCTCAACGATCATCGCGCCAGCCTGATGTCCAGTGTGGACGCGGCATTGGCGAGTGCCGACCAGCAGGCGCGCGCGGCGAATCAGAACAGCCTGTTTGGCCACGAAGAAGCGGATGTCGCGCTGCTGGTGAAGCATGCCGATGTGCCGCGCTGGCGAATGCGCGAACAACTCGTGCACGAGAAATCCAGCCTGGGATTTTATCTGGGCGGACATCCCTACCAGGAATACGCGGATGAATTGGCACACTTCATCAAAGTGAAATTGATCGACCTTACGCCGCAATTCGCCGGGCAATCGAATGGCCAGGCAAGCGGCTCGGGATATACCTCGCGGCGCGGCGTTCCGGTCGTGCTGGCAGGCATCGTGGCGGGGCTGCGTATCCAGCAGACACGACGCGGGCGCATGGCGGTCATCACGCTGGATGATGGCGGCGCGCAGGTGGAACTGACCGTATTCAACGAGTTATTCGAGGCTAACCGTCCGTGGATACGTGAGGATGAGCTGTTGGTGGTGCGCGGTAAAGCCGGTCTGGACGAGTATTCCGGCAATGTGCGGGTGAGCGGTGAAGAATTGTTCGACTTCGCTTCGGCGCGCTCCAATTTTGCGCAACAGCTGGCTTTGCGCTGCAACGGCAACGCCAGTGTCGCCCAGCTCAAGGAACTATTCACCCCGTATCGCGACGGCAAATGTCCGGTTCAGATCCACTACCGCAACGACAATGCCAGCTGCCTGTTGCGTCTGGGCGAGGCCTGGCAAGTGACGCTGCATGACGACCTGCTGCGCGATCTGCGCGATTTGCTGCGCGAGGAGAATGTGAAGGTGGTTTACGGGTGATTCCGTTTCCATTTCTCAATCAAAAGTGAAATAACGTAGGGTGCGCAAGCGCACCCTGCAAAATTACTGCCGCTTTGATCTGGAAATGGAATTAGAGGGCGTAAGGCCTTACGCCCCTACTGCGGTGAGTATGCCTTGCAGAATGGCAATAGGGGTAGGAGGACAGCCGGGGACAACGACATCGACGGGCAGCACTTTCGCGATACCGCCGCAACTCGCATAGCTTTCACCAAAGATACCGCCGTCCCTGCCGCAGTCGCCGACCGCCACCACCAGCTTGGGATCTGGCGTTGCATCGTAGGTGCGTCTCAAGGCGAGTTCCATGTGCCGCGACACCGGACCGGTGACCAGCAGCATATCGGCATGGCGCGGACTGGCGACGAAATGTATCCCCATCCCTTCGATGTTGTAGTAGGGGTTGTTGAGGCAGTGGATCTCCAGGTCGCAGCCGTTGCACGAACCGGCATCGACATGGCGGATGGCGAGTGCGCGCCCAACATGATGCAGAATCTGCGCGTTGATCTCCTGCACCTGGTTGCGCAGCGCATCATCCGGCTGCGGCGGGGTTTCGCTCTTTATGCCGGTGCGGAGTATTTGTTTGAGTATTTGATACATGATTACAAATCCACTCCGCTATAACTCAGATTGAATGATTTGTTGATGAGCGGGAAGTCCGGCACGATGTTGCCGATGACGGCGTGTTCCAGTACCGGCCAGTTCTGCCACGAGGGATCATGCGCGTGCAGGCGGTGGATACGGTTATTGCTGCCGGTGTGCAGCGCCACCAATACTTCGCCGCGCCAGCCTTCCACCCAGCCGATGCCAAGTTTTCCTTCCTCCGCATCAGCCAAGGGCGCAATCAATTGCGCCCCTGCCGGCAGTTGTTCCAGTATCGAGCGGACAAGGCGGATGGATTCCGTGACTTCCTCGAAGCGCACCATGACGCGTGCGGCGACATCGCCGTTGCGGTGGGTCGCCATCGCGACATCAAGCTGGTCGTAAGGGGCACAGGGGAATTGCGCACGCAGATCCCATGCTTGACCGCTTGCCCGTCCGGCCAGACCCGTCAGCCCAAGTTGTGCCGCGAGTTCAGGCGTGACGCGTCCGGTGGTCACGAAACGATCCTGCATACCGGCGTGCTCATCGTAGATGTTCTTCAGAGTAGCGACTTCGTCTTCGAGATGGCGCAGTGTCTTGATGATGCATGTGTGCGCGGCGCTATTGACATCGACCGAGACGCCGCCGGGCACAATGCGATCCATCAGATAGCGATGGCCGAACAACTCGCCATTCATGCGCAGCAAATCTTCCTTGAGTATCCAGAATTGCGCGAAGCCAAAAGCCAGCGCGGCATCGTTACCGATATAGCCGAGGTCGCCCAGGTGGTTATGCAAACGTTCGAGCTCGAGGAATAATGCGCGCAGCCACTGTGCGCGTAATGGCGGAGTGATGCAGGTGACGCTTTCTACCGCTTGTGCGTAAGCCCAGGCGTAGGCAACTGTGGTATCACCCGAGATGCGACCAGCCAGCTTGGCGCCTTGCTCCAGCGTCATCCCTTCGAATCGTTTTTCGATGCCCTTGTGTTTGTAGCCTAAGCGTTCTTCCAGACGCAGTATCTTTTCGCCGATGATGGAGAAACGGAAATGTCCCGGTTCTATCGTCCCGGCGTGTACCGGACCGACGGCGATCTCATGCACGCCATTGCCAGTCACCGGGACGAAGGGATAGGCATCCGCTTCGGTCGGATATGCAGTATTAACGTCAAACGATTTGCGTAGCGGATGCACGTTGCCCGGCCAAGAGCTATGGCGCAGCCATTTGCGATGATCGTTGCCGCCGACCGGATGTAACCCCAGCAGGTCGGAAACGGCACGTTGCATGCGATTCGCCGCCGGGAACAGATCGCTCAGATCAGGGAAGGCCGGCTTGTCCTGCGGGATGATCAGCGTCAGGGCCAACAGCCCATTGGCATCGACCAGCGCGACATGTAGTGCGTAGCTGTTTTGCTGCGCAGTCTCATCGCTGCCCCACAGCGCGACCAGTTTGCCGCCGTTGTGGTGAACTTCTTCACACAGAGCGCGCAATGCATCGGCGTCCACCGTGCCATGCCAGATCGGCATTGTGCCAAACAGTCGTCCGGCTTGTGTAGTGAAGTCGGATACTTTCATCGCGTTATCCAATCAGAGCCGCCGCTTGCCGATACCAGCTGGCAAGATAGGGCGGGATGTACAAGCCCAGCATCAGCACCAGGGCCAGATGCACGAACACCGGGATCAGGGCGGGCGGGTGCGGCAGACGCTCACCGGTGGTTTCGCCGAATACCATGCGCTGCATCTGGCCGAAAATGGAGGCGAACGCCACCCCCAATGCGATCAGCAGGAAGGGCATGGTCCACGGGTAGGTGTGCATGGCGGTGGTGAGAATCAGGAATTCACTGGTGAACACGCCGAACGGCGGCATACCCAGAATAGCCAGCGTACCGAGTGCCAACCCCCAGCCCACTGTCGGACTGGTCTTGATCAGGCCGCGTATGTGTTCCATAAGTTGTGTGCCGGATTTTTGCGCGGCATGACCCACGGCAAAGAAGATCGCAGATTTGGTCAGACTATGCACGGTCATGTGCAGCAAGCCGGCGAACGTGGCGACCGGGCCGCCCATTCCGAAGGCAAAGGTCATCAGCCCCATGTGCTCGATGGAGGAATAGGCGAACATGCGCTTCACATCTTTTTGCCGCGACAGGAAAAATGCCGCCATCACCACACTGAGCAAGCCGAAGCCCATCATCAGATTACCCGCCAGGTGGGTGCCGAGTGCGCCATCCACCAGCACCTTCGAGCGCACCACGGCGTACAGCGCAACATTCAGCAGCAGGCCGGAAAGCACCGCTGAAACCGGCGTGGGACCTTCCGCGTGGGCATCCGGCAGCCAGTTGTGCAGCGGTGCCAAGCCGACCTTGGTGCCGTAGCCGACCAGCAGGAATACGAAGGACAGTGACAGCACGGTCGGTTCGAGTTGCCCCTTCACCTCGTTCAGGTGCGTCCACAGCAGTGCCATGCCTCCCGCGCCAAGGATCTTTTCTGCCGCGAAATACAGCAGGATGGTTCCGAACAGCGCCTGCGCGATGCCGACGCCGCACAGGATGAAGTATTTCCACGCAGCCTCCAGCGAGGCAGGGGTACGGTACAGCGACACCAGCAGCACGGTGGTGAGTGTCGCGGCTTCCATCGCTACCCACAGGATGCCCATGTTGTTGGTAAGCAGCGCCAGCAGCATGGTGAAGCTGAACAGCTGATACATGCTGTAATACAGGCGCAACATGTTGGCGGAGAGTTTGCCGTGGTACTGCTCGATGCGCATGTAGGGGCGCGAGAACAGCGAGGTGGTGAAACCGACGAAGGCGGTCAGCGCGACCAGAAATACATTAAATGCATCGACGAAGAACTGCTCATCCCAGGCGGTGAACGAACCTTCCGAGATCACCCGGGCGGTGAGCACGGCAGCAGCGAAAAAGGTGCAGAAGCTCATCGCCGAGTTGAGTTCCGGGGCATAGCGTTGCATGCCGAACACTGCCATGACAAGGCCGCCGAACAGGGGAATCGCAAGAACCCAGAAAATTTCCACGTCAGTCTTCTTTCAGTTTTTCCATGTGTTTCAAATCCAGACTATCGAACGCGGTGCGGATCTGGAAGAAGAAAATGCCGAGTATGAACATGCCTACCAGCACGTCCAGCGCGATACCGAGTTCCACCACCATAGGCATGCCGTAAGTGGCAGAGGTGGCAGCGAAGAACAGACCGTTCTCCATCGCCAGAAAGCCCACCACTTGCGGCACCGCTTTGCTGCGTGTGATCATCATCAGGAACGACAGCAGCACGCTGGCCATCGCGATCCCCAGGGTGCTCTTGGTGATGGTACCTGCCATCTGCGAGATCGGCGCGGCGAGGTTGAAGGCGAACACCACCAGTGCCAGGCCGACCAGCATGATGGTGGGAATGTTGAACATGGTTTCCACGTCCCACTTGATGTTGAGCTTGTCGATCAGCTTGTGCAGGATCATCGGCAGCAAGATGGCCTTGAGCAGCAACGTCAGCCCGGCTGAGTAATACAAGTGGTGCTGGTTTGACGAATAGGCCACGATGGTGGTGCTGACGGCCAGAATCAAGCCTTGTAGCGCAAACAGGTTGATCAGAGTCAGGATGCGGCGTTGCGACAACATGGCGAAGGCGATCAGCAGCAGCAGTGCCGCGCACATATTGATGATCTGTCCGGTGAACGGAATATCCATCTCAGGTCTCCAGCAGGAAGTGGGTCAACAGCCCCAGTACCGCGAGCAGAAAAGCCGTGCCCATGAATTCGGGCACGCGAAAGATGCGCATCTTGGCGGAAACGGTTTCGATGAAAGCCAGACCGGCACCGCCCAGCATCAGCTTGAGGGACAGCAGCATAACGGCAAGCGGCAGCGCACCCAGGTTGCCGGCCTCGGCGATGCCCCACGGGGCAAACAATGCGATGCCAATGGTCATGTACGCGAGCAATTTCAGTGCGCTGGCCCATTCCACCAATGCGAGATGGCGCGCGGAATATTCCAGAATCATCGCCTCGTGGATCATCGTGAGTTCCAGGTGAGTGGAGGGATTGTCCACCGGTACCCGCGCATTTTCAGCAAGCAAGATCATGACAAAGGATACAGCCGCGAAGGTCATGCTCGGGTAGAGCACAAATTGTTTATGCGCCAATGTCTCGACGATGGTGATAAGCGAAGTGGACTGGCTGATGGTGGAGGCGGTGAACAACACCATCAACAAAGCCGGTTCGGCGAGAAAGCCAACCAGCATTTCGCGGCGCGCGCCGAGCGAGCCGAAAGCCGTGCCGATATCCATTGCGGCGAGTGAAATGAACACCCGCGCCAAGGCGAAGATGCCGACCAGTGCGATCACATCCACTGCAGGCGACAGCGGCAGATCGGTAGCCAATACGGGTACCAGGGCGGCGGCCAGCCACATGCAGGCGAACAGGATGTAAGGCGTGATGCGGAACAGGGCTGAAGCATTGTTCGCCAGCACGGCATCTTTATGGAACAACTTGATCAGGTTGCGGTAGGGCTGCAGCACGCCACCCGCCCCGCGTCGGTTTTGCAGCCAGGCACGGCATTGGTTGATCCAGCCCAGCAACAAGGGTGCGGCGAGCAACACCAGCAAGTTTTGCAATAACTGCAGGAAGATTGCCTCGATGTTCATTGAATAAAGGCCAGCAATGCCAGCAGGGTGATGAAGCTGTAAAGCAAGTAAATATGGATTCGGCCATGCTGCAACTTGCCCACCTGGTTGCCGATCATTTCGTTCAGGCGTTTGATTGGCACATAGAAGATGTTCCATAACCGATCATGCACTTCGGAGTGGAAGTGCGGATGCAGATCGAATGGCGAGGGTACCTGTCTTACTACGCCCATGAACCATTCGAATATTTGCCTGATAGGTTGGCCAAATCCCTCAGCGGTATCCTGCATGCGTGATCCTTGTTCGGGGAAGCCGCAATCCCACGCCGAGTTTCGGCGCAAGCGGCCGTGATAAAACTTCTTCACCACCAGCGTGGTGAGCAATACCCCGGTGACGATGATGAGCAGCAGGATCAGCGGGCTGTAGCTGGCGCGCTCGGCCGCTATCGGCGTGAGCAATAGCCAACCGGTTTGCATGGCGCTCGTGCCCAACGAGTTATTCACCAGCATTTCCGTGACAAAATCCAGATGCAGGATCACGAAGGTCGGGAAGACGCCCAGTGCGATACAGCCCACCACCATACACAACATGCCGATGCGTTCCCAGATGCCCGCGTCATGAACATCGGCGAGGCTGGCATCGCGTGGTTGGCCGAGGAAGATCACGCCGTAGAACTTCACCATCACAAAACCCGCCAACGCCGCAGCCAGCACCAGTGCGGCCGCAGCGATCGGTACCAGCATGTTGATGTAGGGTTGCGGCAAGCCGGGCGACAGCAGAAAGGCTTGCAGCATCAGCCATTCCGACACGAAGCCGTTCAGCGGCGGCAGTCCGGCGAGGGCGAGCGTGCCGACCAGCATGTACAAGGCGAGGTTCGGCATCTTGTGGATCAAACCGCCGAATTTGCCGAGATTCCGTTCGCCGGTTGCGTGCAGGATCGAGCCGGTGCCGAGGAACAGCAAGCCCTTCATAAAGGCGTGATTGATCGCGTGATAAAGCGAAGCGGTAAGTGCCAGCGCTGCCAACGCATCTTTGTTGGAGGCGTGAAAAATAATGGTGAGTCCGATGCCGACCAGAATGATGCCGATGTTCTCGATCGAGGAATAGGCCAGAAGACGTTTCATGTCCACCTGTACGGCGGCGAAGATCACGCCGAATAATGCAGTGATCAAACCCAGCGCCAGCGCGAACACGCCCCACCACCACAATTGCATATCCAGCAGGTCGAAGGTGATGCGCAGAATGCCGTAGATGGCGGTCTTCAACATGATGCCGCTCAACATCGCGGAAACGGGCGAAGGCGCAGCGGGATGGGCCTCGGGCAACCAGGCGTGCATCGGCAGGATGCCAGCCTTGGCTCCGAAGCCGAATAGCGCCAGGAAAAAAGTGATGCTGGCCCAGAAGGTGGAAAGATGTCCGTGCCGCATCGTATCGAAGGTGTAGTCGCCATGCCCGCCTTGCATAACACCGAAACTCATCAGGATGGAAATCGCACCGACGTGCGCGATCAGCAAATAGAGGAAGCCGGCGCGCCGCACCTCGGGCTGGTCGTGATCGGTGGTGACGAGAAAATAGGAGGATAGCGCCATGCTTTCCCACGCCACCATGAACATATAAGCATCGTCCGCGAGAAACACCAACGCCATGCTGGCGAGGAAGATGTGATATTCAAAGCACAGTGGCCCGAGATCGGCGGTAGGCATGTTGCGAAAATATCCCGCCGAAAAGAGCGAGATTCCGATGCTGGCTGAGCCAAGCAACAGCAGAAAAAAAGCGGAAAGCGCATCCAGGCGCAGGTGGAAGGGCAGGTCGGGCAGGCCGAGCGGCAGGATGGCGGTATTGATCCCGTTCAAGCCGCCGAGCGCAGCGGTTGCCAAAACCAGCGAACCGACGGCGCCGAGTGGAAAAATTATCCGGGTAATCAGGCGGGCGTTTTGCATCACTAGCCCGCCCATGCCGAGCAGCAGCCAGAACACCACCACGCCCAAAATGACATCGATGGGCAGAACACCAAACGAAGCGAACACTACTTGAGCTACCTCCCTGATAGGGCGCGGATTATAGACCCGATGCGCCAGCGGGGAAAATCATTTGATGCGCATGCTTATTTACTTAATTCTCATTCCGGGTTGCGCACCGTCATCCGGCGACAGGATGAATAAACCGGGCGCCTCACCGGAAGCAGCCAGCACCATGCCTTCCGACAGGCCGAACTTCATCTTGCGCGGTGCCAGATTGGCGACCAAAACTGTCATGCGTCCCTTGAGTTTTTCCGGATCGTAAGCCGACTTGATACCCGCGAACACGGTGCGCGGTTTTTCCTCACCGATGTCCAGGGTCAGCTTCAGCAGCTTTTCCGCGCCTTCGACATGCTCGGCGTTGACGATGCGCGCAACGCGCAGATCGATCTTCATGAAGTCGTCGATGCCGATGAATGGTTCGAAATCCTTTTCTGCTTGAGCCACTTCTTTCTTTGCCTCCTGTTGTTGATGTTCTGCGTGACGCTGCTCGGAATGACCTTGTTGTGTTGGTTGTAAAGTTTCCTGATTCGCAGCAACCATCGCTTCGATCAGCTTGGGGTCGAGACGGGTCGCAAGATGTTGGTAAATATTAATACGGTGACCTTTTGGCAAGAAAACACCTGCGTCATCCCAATTTTGTGGTGAAACATTCAGGAAAATTTCGGCTTGCTTAGCAATCTCTGGCAAGATGGGTTTGAGGTAGATAGTAAGTAGTCGGAAGCCTTCCATGACAATGCTCCCAACCCAGCGAGCTTTATCCTGATTCGCTTGAGCAGCATCTTTGGCAAGTTTCCATGGTTCTCTACTATTGAAGAAAGTGTTGATTTCGTCTGCCATCGACATAATTTCTCGAATGGCTTTTGAGTAATCGCGCCCCTCATAATGGAAAGCTACGGTATGCCGCTTTTCGCGCCAATCATTTAGATAGTCAAGATGCAAATCCTTTTCTGAAGATGAAATTCCAAAATCTTCATTGCGATATTTGGTAAGTTCACTTTCAGCAATACACCCACCATTTAACCTTGTGAGAAACGGTGCAGCCCGGCTCGCGATATTGATGTATTTACCGACCAGATCGCTGTTCACCTTCGCGACAAAATCATCAAGGCTGAGGTCGATGTCCTCCATCGTGCCGTTAAGCTTCGAAGCATAGTAGTAGCGCAAGTATTCGGTGTTCTTGATGTGATCGACATAGCTGCGGGCGGTGATGAAAGTGCCGCGCGATTTGCTCATTTTCTCTCCGTTCACCGTGAGGAAGCCGTGCGCGAACAGCTTGGTCGGTGTGCGGAAACCGGCATGTTGCAACATCGCCGGCCAGAACAGCGCGTGGAAATATAAAATATCTTTGCCGATGAAGTGATACAACTCGGTATCGGAGTCTGGTTTCCAGTAGTTGTCAAATAACCCCTCCCAGCCTCCCCTTGTCAGGGGAGGAGTGGCCGACTCCCTCCCTGACAAGGGAGGGTTGGGGAGGGTTGGGGTTAGTTTTTCACATAGTTGTTTGAAGCTGCCCATGTAGCCGACCGGTGCGTCCAGCCACACATAAAAATATTTGCCCGGCGCATCGGGTATCTCGAAGCCGAAATAGGGCGCGTCGCGCGAGATGTCCCAGTCGGTGAGTTTGTTCTCGCCTTCCACGCCCAACCATTCCTGCATCTTGTTCGCGGCTTCCGGTTGCAGCGCTCCGCTACGGGTCCACTCGCGCAGGAACTGCTGGCAGGTGTTGGCAGAAAGTTTGAAGAAGTAATGGTCTGAGTTGCGCAATTCCGGTTTGGCACCGGACATGGCGGAGTAAGGCTCGATCAGATCGGTGGGCGCGTAGGCTGCGCCGCATACTTCGCAATTGTCGCCATATTGATCCTTGGCGTGGCACTTCGGGCATTCGCCCTTGATGAAGCGGTCCGGCAAAAACATGTTCTTGATCGGGTCATAGAACTGTTCGACGGAACGCACTTCGATCAAGCGGGCAGCTTTGAGTTTGCGATAGATGGCCTGCGAATACTCCCTGGTCTCGGCGCTGTTGGTGCTGCCGTAGTGATCGAACTCGACATGGAAGCTGTCGAAGTCCGCCTTGTGCTCATGCCATACGCGGTCTATCAGTTGCTCCGGTGTGATGCCTTCCTTTTCGGCGCGCAGCATGATGGGCGTACCGTGAGTATCGTCGGCGCACACGTAATGGCATGTGTTGCCCCGCATCTTCTGGAAGCGCACCCAGATGTCGGTCTGGATGTATTCGACCAGATGGCC
>JBDTPM010000212.1:0-1572 GCA_039932695.1 Gallionella sp.
TGCCAAACCGGCGCTCGCAGCACCGGCAACGACCGCAGTGGCGTCGCTCAGGAAGCAGCGCAAGCTGATCAAGGCCGCAGAGGATAAGGATGGGGATTGGAAAGAGTTCTAGCACCAGATGGACCTGAAAGGCGCCAAGTTGTTTTTTATTTGTTTCATTAACCAAGGAGGTGTACGTCATGAATAGAGCAATTATGATCATAAGCATTCTGGCTGGTTCGCTATTTGCCGGATCGTCGTTAGCCAGGGAAGTTAAGGACGTTGTTCCCGAAGTCGTTCAAGCGGCCGCCAATTCGGTGGTTGTGCAGGCGGTGAAAGAGCAAAACGGTAAGAGCGTGCCACTGGCCAAAATCCAGGAGCAGGACAAGACATGGATGGATACCAAGGAACCTTCAGCGTTCATGAAATCACTAACTTCGAACGCTGCGGCGCAAGCTCTGGCCAAGATACAGAAATCAAAGTCATACCTGGTGGAATTCATCCTTACCGACAATCAGGGCGCAAACGTTGCCATTACCGGTATGACATCTGACTACTGGCAGGGCGACGAACCAAAATTCACCAATGCGTTTGCCGATGGCAAGGGTGATGTCTACATCGCCCGTCCGCAAAAAGACAAGAGTACTGGCGAAGTGATCTCTCAGGTATCTGTGCCGGTCATGAGCGATGGGAAGGCGATCGGCACACTGACTGTCGGTGTGCGGGCTGAAAAACTGGAATAGCCATCAGATCGATTCAAGGAGAGTGTATTGCCAAGTATCGTGCAAGATCGAACCGCCAAGGCATCTTCTATAAAGCCCATAAGGAGGCGCAATAATGTTCAACAACCTGAAGATTAGTACCCGCCTCACCCTGGCCTTCACGATAGTGGTACTGATTACGCTGATCATCAGCACATTCTCCAATATGCGTATGGGGCTGATGAATCAGAACACCAACAAGATCGTCGTTGACCTCTATCCGAAAACGGAGTTGGCCCGCGGCATCATCAGCAATGTAAACCAGATTTCGCTATCGGTACGCAACTCACTGCTGTTCGTTGATAACAAGATGATCGAGTCCGAGATTGGCCACATCCGCGAGAGTCAAAAGAAGACCGATGAGCTTATCAAAAAACTCGAATCGGAGAGCGAGCCGGGCAGGGGCAAGGAATTGATAGCTAATATATTGGCGAGCCGCCAGAGATTCGACTTGAGCCTCGATAAATTGATCGAGTTGAGCAAAAGAGACGGTGCCGCAGCGACGAATTATATGATCAGCGAATTCCGTCCGGCCAATGTTGCTTATATGAACTCTATCGATGAGTTGATAGGGTATCAGGGCGAATTGATGAGGCAAGGCGGCACTGCATCGGTGGAAAGTTACACATTTTCGCGCAATCTCCTGTTCGCTCTGACGGTACTAGCAGCGATTCTTTCTGCAGTACTGGGATTCTCGATCATCCGTTCCATCATTCGCTCATTGCATCGGGCGGTAGAGTTGGCCAGCGCGGTCTCCCAAGGCGACCTGACCCAGCGCATCGAAGTCAAGTCCAGGGATGAGACCGGACAGTTGTTGCAGGCGCTCAAGGAC
>JBDTPM010000213.1:0-2024 GCA_039932695.1 Gallionella sp.
CGGCATCGCGCGCCATCTGCACGATCTCGCGGCTGGTGGTGCCGCGCACGATGGAATCATCGACCAGCAACACGTTCTTGCCCTTGAATTCGACACCGATGGCATTCAGCTTCTGGCGCACCGATTTCTTGCGCATCGCCTGTCCCGGCATGATGAAGGTACGGCCGATGTAACGATTCTTCACGAATCCTTCGCGGAACGGGATGTTGAGCCGGTTCGCCAATTGCAGGGCACTGGGGCGGCTCGAATCGGGGATCGGAATCACCACGTCGATATCGATCTCGTTCCAGGTCCGCTTGATCTTGTCGGCCAGATATTCGCCCATGTACAAGCGCGTCTCATATACCGAGATACCGTCGATCACCGAGTCCGGACGTGCCAGATAGACATATTCGAAGATGCACGGGTTCAGGCTGGCCTTGTCGCTGCATTGCTGGCTGTGCAGCTTGCCGTTGAAATCCACGAACACCGCTTCGCCGGGGGCGATGTCGCGCATGAACTTGAAGCCCAGCGTATCGAGGGCGACGCTCTCCGATGCGACCAGATATTCCTTGCCTTGTGCCGTTTCGTTGACGCCGATCACCAGCGGGCGGATGCCGTAAATGTCGCGGAACGCCAGCAGGCCGTAGCCCGCGATCATCGCCACCACCGCATACGCGCCGTGGCAGCGCTGATGCACGCCGGTCACCGCGGCAAAGATCGTTTTCGCATCGAGGCGGTATTGTTTGGATTTGATCTGCAATTCGTGCGCCAGCACATTCAGCAACACCTCGGAATCGGAATTGGTGTTCACATGGCGCAGATCCTCCACGAACAACTGCTCTTTCAATTCATCGGCGTTGGTCAGATTGCCATTGTGCCCGAGCACGATGCCGAACGGCGAATTGACATAGAACGGCTGCGCCTCGTTATGATCCACCGCAGAACCGGCAGTGGGATAGCGCACATGCGCGATGCCCGCATTACCCAGCAACGCGCGCATGTTACGGGTGCGAAACACGTCGCGCACCAGCCCATTGTCCTTGTGCAGATGAAAAGTATGATTGTCCAGCGTCGCGATACCGGCGGCATCCTGACCGCGGTGTTGCAAGACTTGCAGGCCGTCATACAACAGCTGATTGACCGGCGCTTGCGAGATCACTCCGAGTATGCCGCACATGATTTTTTATCCCAAAATATTAACTGCTCTGCAACTAATTGCGCGCCCGGAAATGGATGCGCTTCGCGATGTCGTCAGGCAACCAGGCTTTCGTCAGCAGGGCGACATCCTCCGCTCCCCTGCTCATCTGCGCATCGCGCCAGAATGGTCGCTCCGGGATATCAGTCGTTCCGGCCATCCACACCGCGACCAGCACTACCAGAACGCCACGCAAAACCCCGAACAATCCACCCAACATCCTGTCGAACTGGCCCAGCCCGATCGCCCTCAGCAATTTGGTGAGCCCCCATACCAGCGCACCCCATACGATCATCACGGCGATAAACACCAGCGCATAGGCCACCGTGACACGCAATATCTCCTGCTTCCCTTCGACATGGCTCAGGACAGGGATCGGTATATGCTGCGCAAAAACATCTGCGTACCTGTAGCTCAACATAAACGCAAGCGGCCATCCCAACAGGGACAATACCTCATAAAGAAAACCGCGCCACATACCGAACAATAATGAAACCAGCAATATTGCGATAACAGCCAAATCAAATCCGGTCATTTGGAATTCGCAACGAAAAAGTCTGTGCCTGCAATCAAGTACCCTTGGTATTCATGACTACCGGATGCAGCCCGTGTTTCTCAAGTTGCTGGCGGACTTTCTCGGCCTTCTCACGATCGGCATACGGGCCGATGCGCACCCGTATCATGCCTCCGACCTTTTCGGTATAGGCTTTGAAACCCCACTTTTTCAGTCTGACCAGTTCCTGCTTCGCCGTATCGGCATTGGAGTATGCGCCGACTTGCGCAACAAAGCCCTCGTCAACAACTGCCGGCTTATCCGTGCTCTTGGGCTTAGTTTTCTGATTGGCGG
>JBDTPM010000214.1:0-10772 GCA_039932695.1 Gallionella sp.
TCCAGCTTGTATTGCATGTACTCGGCGCAATCGCTCTGGTTGAGCATGCGGCACACCTGCCATTCCAGATCGGTGAAGTCCATCTGCTGCTGTCGCAGCTTCAATTCCTGATAATGTTCCAGCAGCGCCGCGCCGCAATGCAGCGCGGCCCGGTTCATGCGCAACGCTTCGAGTTCGATCAATGCATCGCGTACGTCTTGCATCTTGCCGAACAGCACATCGCGTGCAAGCAGGAATGTCTCCGCATCCTGTTTTTTGGTCGGCTTGAAGCTGCGCGGCTCATCTGCCTGGGTATAAAGAGTGAGCGACAATGCCGCAAAGCGCTGGTGTGCATCGGCCACTTCCCCTGCGATCTGTATCTCGTTCGCCTTGTTGCGCTGCGTTTCCGTTCCCGTCGCCAGCACTTGCGCGAAAGCCAGCACGGCAGCTTGCAGCGACGCATCGGCACATGCGTCGAAGATCGGGTCGGCATCGAAATCGAAATCGAGTTCGTTTTGCGACTGCTCCGTTGCCCACGCCACAGCATTCTCCTGCCCGCTGGTATAAGCCCACCACTCGGCGCGCTTGTACACAAAATTCTCCAGCAGCGTTCGCGTGTTGTACAAACCGTATAAGGT
Organism: Gallionella sp.; assembly: GCA_039932695.1. Classification (GTDB taxonomy): domain Bacteria; phylum Pseudomonadota; class Gammaproteobacteria; order Burkholderiales; family Gallionellaceae; genus Gallionella. The sequence continues at coordinate 618 of JBDTPM010000214.1, forward strand.
GAACAGCCATTGCATGTACTGCGCGGTTTCGCCGTCGGGCGCGGCGCGCAGGCTGTCGGCAAATGCCTGCCATGCCTCGTCGCGCAACGCCGATGTGCGCTCAAGCAATTGCATGCCGACCGGCACGCCGGCATTCAGCGGCGCGCGCTGGATGATCTGCATGAACCAGCCGTGGAAGGTGCTGATGGTGATGGCCGGTTGTGCCAGCAGTGCGTCGCGGTACAGGCCGCGCGCTTTGGCCAGCAGCGCATCATCGATTTCAGCCAGGCCGCGTTCGCGCAGGAATAGGCGAACGGTGTCATCGTCCTGCACCGCAAGCAGATGCAACCACTCGTGCAAGCGCGCCTGCATCTCCTGCGCGGCCTTGCGCGTGAAGGTGATCGCGAGTATCTCGCCGGGCTGCACGTCGGCGAGCAGCAGGCGCACGATGCGCGACACCAGCAGCCAGGTCTTGCCGCTGCCCGCGCTGGCTTCGACGACGACACTGTGTTGAGGATCGAGGGCGATACGATTATCCATAAAAACCCACCATCACAAAGCTCGTCGTTCCCGCGAAAGCGGGAATCCAAGTGATTAAATAACTCCCGCAAAGCGGGACGACCATTTGGTTTTGTCCGCTACGCGGGTTTGTCGATTTGCTGGATTCCCGCTTTCGCGAAAATGACGTGGTAATTTTTAACGAGCCGTATGGAAATTTCATGTCCACTCCGCTTTTCTGCATAGCCCGCGCATCTCGCAATACTCGCAGGCCTCATCCACGCCGTGTGCGGGCAAGGTAGCGCCGTCACGCATCTGCGCAAACACCGCCAGCAACCGCTCGATGTTGGCCTGCGCCAGTTCCGGCATATCCTGCCGCGGCGCGACCGGAATCACCTTGTCTTTTTCGATGCTGATGAAGGCTGCTTCGCCGGCTTCGTACACGTGCGCGTAGCAGGCCAGCTGCACATCCTCGCCTGGTTCCTTGAGTTTGTTGCGCAGCCGGGTCGCATCCATCATCTTGTAGTCCAGCACCCGCACTGCATTGCCCATTTGAGTCTGCGCATCCACCCGGTCGATGCGTCCGTGCATCGTCAGCCCATCGGTCAACGGCATCTCAAACGGCACTTCGCCATTCTGGTAACGCCAGCCCTCCGCTTCGCTTTTCAACTGCGTGTCCAGATAAGCCGGGATCGCCTGTTGCCAGCGCAGCAGCCAGGCGCGCGCCAGATAGTCGCGTTCGATCGCAGGCGCAAACACTTCTCTGCTGATGCGTTGCATCGCTTCTTCCAACTCTGCACGGTTGCGCTCACCGAGTACCGGGAACTGCTGATGAAAACGATGCAGTATGTCATGCGCCCACTCGCCGTAATCGCGTTTCTCCACACCCTCGCGCACCTCGTCCAGTTCGTTGAGGCGCAGGATATGGCGCGCATAGAACTGGTACGGGCATGCCACCAGACTGTTGTAGCCGCTGGCCGAGATGCGGCTTGGGATAAGGCTGTTCGGCACGCTGGACGCAGGCATCGCAGCCGCTTCCGGCAAGGGGAATTCGTCAGCACGTACCTGCGCACCTTCCAGCAGCGCGCCCAGCTCGCGCTCTGCCAGATCATCGCCGTAAGCCAGCTCATGCAGCGCTCGCAGCATTTCGAGGTGTGGACTCAGCAGATTCTTCTCTCCGCTTTTGCTGGCCTGCCAGGTGGCCAGCACGGTGTCGTTCATTGCAAGCAGCGCAAGCAGGTCGTCGCGCTGCTGTGCCAGCTTGTGCTCGCGCGTCGGCAGGCCGAGCGTGCTGCGCACCGCGTCGTTGAACCATACGCTGCCGTTATCCGCACTCGGCAAATGCGATGCATCGCTGCCAAGCAGCAGCACCGCGTCGAAACTGCGCCAGCGCGTGGACGTGAGCGAAGTGAGCAGCACCGGACTGTCGATGGATCTATCACTGAAAGTATTTGCATCGAGTTGTTGCGCCAGCCAATGCCGCCACTCGGCACGAGTGAAGCGCGTAGTGTCCGCTGCCAGTTCCTGCTGCCAGGATTGCAGCGCATGCAACAACTGCGCGCCAGCCATGTCCGCAGCCAGTCCTTGCAACACGCCGAGGATAGAAAGACTTTCATTCATCGCGCGCAGCCATCCGCCCAGCGTGTCGCTGTTTTTGCGCAAGACATCTGCCGCCTGACGCAAACGCACCAATGTGGTCTGCACCTCAGCCTCGCCGTGCGCCAGATCGAGATAGGCATCGAGATGCGAAGCCACGCCGTGTTTGCGCACCAGTTGTTCGAGTTGGTACACCGCCTGTTTGCGTTCGCTTGAATTTTGATCGGCAAAAATGAACGGCGACTTGAGCAGGTCGAGCAAGTCCTGATAATAAAAATCACTTTGCAGCGCATCCAGCCAGCGCATCAGCACCGTGCTCACCGCCAGCGTGGAAAACGTCCAGCCGGTCTCGTCGCGCACCAGCACGCCGGCGCGCTCCAGCAACGCACGCACGCGTCGCGCCACCAGCCGGTCTTGCGCGACGAGCGCGATGTCCTGTTTGCCTGCCAGCAGCCAGCGCCGCACCTGCACCTCTGCGGCGCGCGCCTCCTGTTCCAGGCTGTGCGCACCGAACAGACTTAACTTCCGTCCCGTTCGCCCTGAGCCTGCAGATGGGTCGTCGCGTAGCGACGGGGTACCCACCGGCGTACCCCTTGCGGGTGCTGTCGAAGGGTTATTCAATGCGGCGTGAGGAAAGTGTTCGCGCAGGTGGGAGGCTTGGTCACGTAGGGATGTAGTTTCGGAACGACCCTCACCCCAACCCTCTCCCGCCTGCGGGAGAGGGAGCTTGCCCTCCCCTCTCCCGCAGGCGGGAGAGGGGCCGGGGGAGAGGGTCTGTAAAACAGCGCAGCCATCCTCATTCTTCACCATCTCGCGCAGATCAAAAACCGTGACGGGAACCCGCGCGCGGCAGGCTTCAAGAAAATGCTCTTCCGGTGCGGACAGATCCGAGGTCAACAGCACGTACAGCGGCGTATCCACTCCCTGCGCCAACAGCGCAAGCCGCTGCTGATAGGCGCGCACGCTGTCCAGCTCGCCGCCCGCCGCCATTGCGTACCATAGCTCATGCACCACACGCGCCTCGAACTGCATGGACTGCCCGCTGCGCGCCCGATAGGCCTTGGCAAGCTGTTCAGAAAACTCTTTTGCGGATTCCGGCAACGCGACATGATGGCGCGTCAGGTCGTCCATCAAACCCAGCAGTTCGCGCGACAGACTCCACAGATCGGCATCGGCAAACCAGCGCCGCTCGCGCAACGCCTGATACAAGGCGGTGATGCGCTGGGTGTCGGGCTGGATAGGGGTGAGTAAAAGGACGGACAGTGCCCAGTCGTTGAGCGTGACCATCTGCGGCAATAGCAATGCAGGCAGATCGGCCGCCGCGCTTAACACCTGCGCCAGCGGCTGTGCAACATGATAGTTGGGCAACAGGATCGTTGCCCCGCGCAGATCGGGCAAGTCCTGCACATGGCAGGACAGGATATGCTTGGCTACCCGATCAAGAAATTTGGAGATCAACGCTCAAGGAGATGCAGCTTGTCCTTCACTTCGCGCCACTCATCTGCATCCGCAGGGGCGTCCTTTTTCTCGACGATGGGTTTCCATTTTTTTGACAATTCGGCATTCAGTGCGGTGAAATGCCGCTGGTTCTCCGGCAGGTCATCCTCGGCATAGATCGCCTCCACCGGACATTCCGCAACGCACAAGGTGCAATCGATGCATTCGTCCGGATCGATCACCAGAAAATTCGGGCCCTCGCGAAAGCAGTCGACCGGGCACACGTCCACACAGTCGGTGAATTTACATTTGATGCAGGATTCGGATACTACATAAGTCATGGTGGAACTCCAATAATCGACAATATGGCATTTTAGCAGAGCCGGGAAGATTAAATTCACTTCACAGCAGGGCCGTTTTTGGTTAGGATGCCACTTGAAATCCAGTCACTCATCTCCAACCAGCTTCCTGTCTCACCCCGAATCAACCCTCACAAAGCGAGATACAACCATGAGCGAACATATCCATTACGTTTCCGATGCCACTTTTGATGCCGAGGTATTACAGGCTCCATTGCCCGTGCTGGTGGATTACTGGGCTGAATGGTGCGGCCCCTGCCGCATGATCGCGCCCGTTCTGGACGAGATCGCCAAAGAATATTCGGGCCGCTTGACGATCGCCAAGCTGAATGTAGACGAGAACCAGCAGACCCCGGCCAAATTCGGCATACGCGGCATTCCGACACTGATGCTGTTCAAGAACGGCGATATCGCGGCCACCAAGGTCGGCGCATTGTCCAAATCCCAATTGACGGCTTTTATTGACAGCCACATATAAAGCGTTTACTGTCCCATCCGCATCGCCTTCCAGTATCGTCCTCCAGCAGCTCAAAACAATAAACGATCACGTTACAGGCCATGCGGGTGGTGTACCTGCACCCGATTCGATCCGAACCAAATCCAACCTTTTTTGTTTTAACCCTTAGTTTCGCTCCTCTCAATCACCCTTCTCGCATCGCTATGCACTTATCTGACCTGAAAACCAAACACGTCACCGAACTCATTGAAATGGCTGCGGCCAATGAAATCGAAAACGCCAACCGAATGCGCAAGCAGGATGTGATGTTCGCGCTGCTGAAAAGCCACGCCAAAAAAGGCGAAAGCATCTTCGGCGACGGTACGCTGGAGATCCTGCCGGATGGCTTCGGCTTCCTGCGCTCGCCGGACACCTCATACCTGGCGGGTCCGGATGACATCTATGTGAGTCCGAGCCAGATACGCCGCTTCAACCTGCACACCGGGGATACGATCGAAGGCGAGATACGCACCCCCAAAGACGGTGAACGCTATGTCGCACTGGTAAAGGTGGACAAGGTCAACGGCGAACCGCCCGAGAATGCAAAGAACAAGATCCTGTTTGAAAACCTTACCCCGCTATTCCCCACCGTACCTTTGGTCCTGGAACGAGACATCAAGGCAGAAGAGAACATCACCGGACGCATCATCGACATCGTCGCACCGATCGGCAAGGGACAACGCGGCCTGCTGGTGGCCTCGCCAAAATCCGGCAAGACCGTGATGCTGCAACACATCGCGCATTCGATCTCCTCGAACAATCCCGATGCCGTCCTGATCGTGCTGTTGATCGACGAACGCCCCGAAGAAGTGACCGAAATGACGCGCACCGTGCGCGGCGAAGTGGTCGCTTCCACCTTCGACGAACCGGCCAGCCGCCATGTGCAGGTCGCCGAGATGGTGCTGGAAAAGGCCAAACGGCTGGTCGAACACAAGAAGGACGTGGTGATCCTGCTCGATTCCATCACCCGCCTGGCGCGCGCTTACAACACTGTGGTTCCCTCTTCCGGCAAGGTGTTGACCGGCGGCGTGGATGCCAATGCGCTGCATCGCCCCAAACGCTTCTTCGGCGCGGCGCGCAACATCGAAGAAGGCGGCTCGCTGACCATCATCGCCACTGCGTTGGTCGACACCGGCTCGCGCATGGACGATGTGATCTACGAGGAATTCAAGGGCACCGGCAACATGGAGATCCATCTGGATCGCCGCATGGCCGAGAAGCGCATCTACCCGGCGATCAACGTGAACCGCTCCGGCACGCGCAAGGAAGAACTGCTGATCAAACCGGACATCCTGCAAAGGATCTGGCTGCTGCGCAAGCTGCTCTATCCGATGGACGAGCTGGAAGCGATGGAATTCCTGCTCGACAAGATCAAGGCAACGAAGAACAACGCGGAGTTCTTTGACTCCATGAAGCGTTAAAACTCAATATTTCGTCGCCATACGTTGTTGCGCCCGTCAAATCTTGCTTACATATAACCCATATGCGCGCGCCGATTTGTCTCTCGCGCCTGGTCTGGCTTATAACCAGCCACTTGGCTACCGTTAACCAATGACTTGGTTGGCGTAGTTTGCCAACTTAGTCAGATGGCTATGTAAAGCCTTTTGGTGGCCTAGTGGAATGGCTAGTTGTTTCATCAGAAATATTGAGTTTCGTAGTCATGTAGGTTGGGTTAGCGGCCCTTTCGCGTAACCCAACATAAGCTGGCGCTTACGACCTCCGCACGGCAAAACTATACCTGCCGGCTTGCTACCGCCCATTCCGCGACTCCTTCGCGCAAGTGAATGGCAGAATATCCCTCCTGCCTGAGCAACTCGACCGCATCCGCCGCCATCAGGCAGTAAGGGCCGCGGCAGTAGGCGACGATGGAACGGTCTTTGGGTAATTCTCCCAGCCGCTGACGTAGTTCTTCCAGCGGTATCGACCGAGCGAAAGGAAGATGCGCGGTCAGATATTCTTCGCTCGGCCTCACGTCGAGCACCACCACTTCACCCTTGCGGGCAGCCTTTATCAGGCTCTCACGATCACTGGGCACTAGGTCGTTCGGTTGCGTGACGATCTTCTGCACTGCCATTTGCAATTCGATCAGGCGTTCTTCTGCCAGTGTGTGTATCTGTACCCATAGATCGGCTACCGACTTGTCTGCGAGGCGGTAGTAAATATTCTTTCCCTGTCGCTCGGTTTGCACCAGCTGTGCCATGCGCAACTCGCGCAGATGCGCACTGGTCAGTTTGACGCTGATCGATGCTTCCTGCGCCAAGGTCTCGACCGACTTTTCGCCCTGGCATAGCAACTCGACCAGTTCCAATCGCTTGGGGCTGGAAAACACCTTGCCTATCCGTGCCACCTGTTCGTAGAGCAGGTCTTTGATTTTGCGTGTGCCTTTCATGTCGTCATTCCATTAACCAGTAGAATATATTCTGGTTACTTTAAACTATATTGACATTAATAGGCAAGTAGTGCTCTAATCATTCTATAAATAATTAGATTGTCACCAATTATAAGGAGGTCACCATGAAAACCCTGTTCATCCTCAATGCCCCACCCTACGGCTCCGAAGGTTCATACAACGCACTGCGTCTCGCCGGAACATTGGTCGGTCGTCCAAATAATGAAGTGAGGGTCTTTCTGATCGGCGATGCCGCGAGTTGCGCCAAATCCGGGCAGAAAGTCCCGACAGGTTTTTACAGCATCCAGATCATGTTGAACAAGGTGATACGCGCTGCGCCCGGTACGGTCGGTGTCTGCGGCTCTTGTATGGATGCGCGCGGTATCGCTGAACCGGATCTTGTGGAAGGTTCACACAAAAGCACTATGGCCGAACTGGCCGAATGGACAGAATGGGCCGACAAGGTCTTGGTGTTCTGAAAATCCAAGGAGAGCGCGATGTTTTTCAAACAACTGGCAACAAAAGAGTCTTCACTATCGTATTTCTTCGGCTGCGGTACCAAAGGTAAATCTATGGCGGTTGACGTGGTCGCGGGCGATGAAGAGTGGTTCATCGAGGAATCGAAAAAGGCCAACGTCACCATCAATTTCGTCATCGACACCCACGTTCATGCCGACCATTACTCGGGCGGCAGGAAGCTCGCACAGATGGTCGGCGCACCATACTGCTTGCACGAATCGGACAAGGGTCTTGTCAAATTCGAATTTGAACCCTTGTGCGACGGTCAGTCGCTCAATCTCGGCAACGTCGAGGTCGAGGTGCTGCACACTCCCGGCCATACGCCGGACAGCATCTGCCTGCTGGTGACCGACAGGCGGCGCGGAGAATTGCCGTGGTTCGTGATTACCGGCGACACGCTGTTCGTCGGCGCGACCGGACGCCCCGATCTGCTCGGACGCGAACGCGAGATGGCGGCGCAACTCTATGACAGCATCCACACCAGGTTGCTGCACCTGTCCAACGAAGTCGAGCTCTTCCCCGGCCATCAGGCGGGCAGTGCCTGTGGGGCGGGTTTGTCCGGAAAACCTTCCTCGACCATCGGTTTCGAGAAGCGCTGGAATCCCGGACTGTCGATGCACAAGGAAGCTTTCATCGAGCATCTGCTCAAGGAAATTCCGCCGCGCCCCGCCGAAATGGACAGGATGGTCGCTACAAACATCGCCGCATGACGATGAGTCACGGTGACCTCATCCACGGCAGCTTGACCCACGGCATCAGGGCCAACCTCGACCAGTTCCTGCATCAACTGCTGCAAGTCATGCTGGTGGGTTTCACGATTGGCATGATGCGCACGGTGGTTCCCGCCCTGGCCGAATCGGAATTCGCAGTGCCGAAAAATTCTTTCATGTTGCTCACCGCTTTTGTGGTGGCCTTCGGCTTCGTCAAAGGCACGCTCAATTTTGTCGCGGGACGGTTGTCCGAACGCATCGGTCGCAAGCAGGTGCTGCTGCTCGGCTGGATTGCGGCGCTCCCGATCCCGCTGCTGGTTTACTTCGCGCCGTCGTGGAACTGGATCGTGGCCGCCACGGTGTTGCTCGGCGTCAATCAGGGACTGACCTGGTCGATGACGCAGACTGCCAAGCTCGACATCACCCGCCCCGACCAGCGCGGCCTGACCATCGGACTGAACGAATTCTCCGGCTACGTCGGACTGGCGTTGGCGGGCATCATCACCGCTTACCTGGCAACCACACTGGGCGCGCGCACCGGACTGTTGATTTTTGGTCTGACGACCGTGCTGCTCGCCATCCTGCTCACTCTGCTGTGGGTCAAGGACACCCTGCCGTGGGCCAAGAGTGAGGCAGCTAAACACAAGGCTGGGTTGTCCACGGATTTGAAGCCGCGCTATCCGGCCAACATCAGTGCGCATCCGACGACTTGGGAAGTGTTCTCGCTGATGTCGTGGCGCGACAAGCGCATGGCCGCAATTTGCCAGGCGGGTCTCGTGGAAAAATTTGTCGATGCGCTGATCTGGGTGTTCTATCCGGTGTTCCTATATCAGCGCAGCATCAGCCTGCCCAACATTGGTTGGATCGTCGGCGTCTACGGCTTCGTCTGGGGCGGGTCGCAATTCTTTACCGGCAAGCTCTCCGACCACATTGGCCGCCACAAACCGAATGTGCTGGGCATGTGGATTTGCGGTGCGGGTGTGGCAATGATGCTGCTGGGCGAAGGCGTCGCATGGTGGTCGCTGTCTGCTGCAGTTTCCGGTTTCGGCATGGCGCTGCTCTATCCGAATCTCTCCGCGGCAGTCGCAGACATCTCTCACCCGAACTGGCGCGGCTCGGCCATCGGCATCTACCGCTTCTGGCGCGATCTGGGATATGGCATCGGCGCACTCGGCCTGGGCATCGCCGCGCATTTCAGCGGCTCGGTGGAAGCGGCGTTCTGGTTCGTCGCAGTCTCGATGCTGCTGTCCGGCGGCATACTCTGGCTGTTCGGCGAGGAAACGCATCCATTGCTCAATCCTGAATCGCTCGCGGAATCCTGTTCATGAGCAGAAGCGGGCAATGAAAACCCACAGGCGAGGCAACAATACGCCAGCAGGCGGCTAATTTCCTTCAAAAAAGGATTTTGACGAGGCCGGATATTTATGTATAATCCGCGCCTTCGCAAAAAATTGCCCGAAAAACACAATAGTAATCGAGGTTGTTATGTACGCAGTAATTAAAACCGGTGGTAAGCAATATCGTGTCACATCCGGCGAAACCCTGAAAATCGAAACCATCCCCGGCGACGTGGGCAGCCCTGTCGTACTGGACAAGGTGCTGATGGTCTCCAATGGCGACAAGCTCTCCGTGGGCAAGCCTTTGCTGACCGGCGCCTCCGTGAAGGCGACCATCGTGTCGCACGGCCGCGGCGACAAGGTACGCATCTTCAAGATGCGCCGCCGCAAGCATTACCAGAAGAATCAGGGACATCGTCAAAACTACACCGAGATCCGCATTGACGGCATTTCCGCGTAATTCTTGCAAGGAGCATAAAACATGGCATCAAAAAAAGGCGGCGGCAGTACCAGTAACGGACGCGACTCACACTCAAAACGACTGGGCGTAAAGAGCTACGGCGGCGAACTGATCAACGCGGGCAGCATCATCGTGCGCCAGCGCGGCACTGAATTCCACCCCGGCGACAACGTCGGCATGGGCAAGGATCACACCCTGTTTGCCAAGATCACCGGCAAGGTAGTATTCGCGATCAAGGGCGCGCAAAAGCGTAGAACTGTTTCCATCGTAGCCGCGGCCTAGCGCTTTCCCCTGGCAGCGCTGCTTTGTCAGAATCAGCCCTATCGCAAGGTAGGGCTTTTTTGTTTTTAAGCTCAGGCAAATTATAGAAGCTCT
>JBDTPM010000215.1:0-2056 GCA_039932695.1 Gallionella sp.
GAACAGGCCAAATGGCATCTGGAGAACAAGAAGTGGGCAGAAAGCTTGAGTGCAGAAAAAAGCCGGCTCGAACAACAACTCGAAAAGCTCACGAAAGAGCGCGACGAACAGGCCAAATGGCATCTGGATAACAAGAAGTGGGCAGAGGGCTTAAGCGCAGATAAAAGCCAGCTCGAGCAGCAGCTTGCTCAGCTCACTAATGCCCGCGAAGAACAAACCAGGCTTGCCAATGAACGCTACTTGCAGATTCAGCAACTAACAGTGGAACGCGATCAAAAGTCGAAGATGCTTGCCGAGAGCCAGCAAAAGTTCTCTGATTTTGAGCAGCAACGCGGCGAGCTGGAACACCGCCAGCGGCTGCTGGACGAAGAAATGATAAAAGCTGAAGCTCAACTCGATTTGATCAAGGACATCCTCATCCGTGAAAAAGCGTTTTAAGAGCAGATTGATCCAGCATCGTCACGAGCAGCGCCTGGAAACTCAACGCAAACAGGCAAAGATTGCGTCTGCCCGGAATGTCACCAATGCAATGGGGTCGATACCGATTCAGGACGATCTGGAATCTATTTCGGAAACCGGGGGAAACAATGCTTTACCTCTCGCTCGCGCAAAAACGAAGTGGCTGTTCGGCGAATGGGGCGAGTTAGCCGCGCTGGATACGAAAGCTCTTGAACAGCACCCTGATCGCGACCAGCTCGCCCTCCTGATTGCCAGCGCCCATCAACAGTTGGGCCAACACGATATGGCCCGCGAATATACGCGCATGGCTCTTCGCTACGGATGCCCGCACCGGGTCGTGGCCCAGATCCTTCTCTCCGGTGTGCATAACAGTCTGGGCCGAATCGCGGCACTCAATAAAGACGATCAGCGTACACGCATGCATTTCCAGAATGCTGTAGCAGTTGTATTCGGCCAGGACGACTCCGCCACGATCAGCCATGCGCGCTCGGTACGGGAAATGGTCAGCCTCGGATTGCTGCCCCAGGCCGCCGGATTGATGGCCGAAGAGCTGAAGCAAGTCAGCAAACGGCCAACACATGCAGCAGCACGCATCAAGATGTTGGAGACAGAAATGGAGTTGCTACAGCAAGAACTTTCCCAGGCTCAGCAACGCCAGCAATTGTTCCACGCGCCGTCCGGTGTCTCCGCGCCGATATCCGCTTCCAATGTCCCGCTATGGCTGGACGCATTGAAAAATAAATCTGTCTCGCAGCTGGGACAGGATCTCTGGGCGCTGGAAAAGTCCGGCTACAAGCGCGGCGGTTTCTTTGTCGAGTTTGGCGCCACCGATGGCGTTCTGTTGAGCAACACCTGGCTGCTGGAAAAAGAGTTTGGCTGGCACGGAATCTGTGCCGAACCCAATCCGAAGTTCTTCTCCGCGTTGGAAAAAAACCGCTCCTGCACTTTGGTGCGCGACTGCATCGCCGGTGAAACTGGAAGGAATGTCGAGTTCGTCCTTGCCGATGCTTTCGGCACAATGAAGGAGTACGTCGACTCAGACATGCATCGTGAACGCCGCTCGGCTTATCAGGAATCGGGCAAGGTGCTTGAGCTGAAAACGACATCATTGAACGATCTGCTTGAACGTTGCGGCGCTCCAAGAGACATCGATTACATCAGCGTCGATACCGAAGGCAGCGAGCTGGAAATACTCCAGACATTTTCATTTGAGCGGTGGAATGTCCGGCTCTTTACCATCGAGCACAACTTTACCGCCCTGCGTAGCGCGATACGGCAATTGATGGAAAAGCATGGCTATCGGTGTACCGAGCGCGAGTGGGATGACTGGTACGAAAAAAATTTCGAGCAAGGCAGAAATGGTTAAGCAGGTATTGCCACTAACTACGTGCCGATCATGCATTCAAAAATGCAAATTATTGAGATTCCCATTATTGAAGACAGCACCGCATTATTCAGAAAGGAATTGTGTAAATTAAAAGCTTTCCCGTCATTCCGGCGCAGGCCGGAATCCAGCAAGACAAAATGCATTTTGTTTAAACCCACTGGATTCCGGCCTGGCCGAAGGCCAGCCTGTCCTGAGCTTGTCGAAGGGCCG
>JBDTPM010000216.1:0-3537 GCA_039932695.1 Gallionella sp.
CAACCCACAGCATATCCTGCTTGGGACGGCGCAGCGCGGCAAAATTCACCGGCACCGGCTTGGCCCAGCCGAACAAGACGCCGCCCAGCACCAGGGTCAACAGTGGCAACAATATCGTACCGACAGGATCGATGTGGCGCAGCGGATTCAGGCTGATGCGCCCCTGCTGATAGGCGGTCATATCGCCGAAATGCCGCGCCACATAGCCGTGCGCAGCTTCATGCAGGGTGATCGCGAACAGCACTGGTATCGCCGCAAGCGAGATGGTTTGTATCAGTTGGTCGATTTGCATTGGGTCTTTATCAAGTTATCTTTCAATTCTTCCAAAAATTTCGTAGGGTGGGCAAAAGCAAAGCGTTGCCCACGCGTTTCATTCCACGTTTATTCCGCGTGGGCAGATAAAGCTTGCCCACCCTACCCAGCTTCAATTCCAAATGGGGCTACATCGCCCTTGCCGCGTCGCAGCACTACCGGCATATCTCCGGTCAAATCTACCACAGTGGTGAAATCCACTCCCACCGTACCGCCATCGATCACCAGATCGACCTGCTTCTCCAACAGTTCGCGGATACGTACTGCATCATTCAGAGGCCATTCCTCATCCGGAAGGATCAGCGTGGTGCTCAACAGCGGCTCGCCCAATTCCTCCAGCAAGGCCAGCGCCACCTGATGATCCGGGATGCGCATGCCTATCGTACTGCGCCTGGGATGCTGCAAGCGTTTCGGCACTTCCCTGGTCGCTTCCAGAATAAAGGTATAGCTGCCCGGCGTATAACCTTTCAGCAAGCGGAATTTCACGTTATCCACCCGCGCATAACGGGAGATCTCGGACAAGTCGCGGCACATCAACGTCATGTGATGATGTTCATCCAGCTTGCGTATCTGGCGGATGCGCGCCACGGCATCCTTGTCATCCAGATGACAGCCCAGCGCGTAGCAGGAATCGGTTGGATATACCACGACGCCCCCTTCGCGCAGCATAGCCGCAGCCTGGCGGATAAGGCGCGGATTGGGATTGTCGGGGTGGATGGTGAAGAACTGCGCCATCAGGCCACCGTCAAAGCGGAAGCTTGCCGCCAGCTTTCCCACACCGGGCGACAACCCAGTGGAAAATCCGGCAACCTTCCCATGTCGCGGTAGCTCTCGCCGGGACCATGAAAGTCCGAACCGCACGAGCACAGCAAATCGAATTCTGCGGCATATCGGGCAAACTCGGCGTATTGTTCAGGAGTGTGGCTGCCGGTCACCACTTCGATCGCATGTCCGCCGCATTCGACGAACTCGGCGAGCAATTCGTGCATGGTCTTCTTGCCCATGCCGACGCGCCCGCTCATATAACGACCGGGGTGCGCCAGTACCGCCATCCCGCCGCTGCCGCGTATCCAGCTGATCGCATCCGCCAAGGCAGCCCATTGATGGGGTACATAACCCGGCTTGCCCTTCACCAGATACCGGTTGAATACGCTCTTCACGTCCTTGCAATGTCCGGCTTCGACCAGATATCGCGCAAAGTGGGTGCGGCCTATCATGTTCCGGTTACCCGCATAGTGATACGCACCTTCCAGCACCCCGCCGATGCCGGCCTTGGCCAATTCGTCAGCCATTTTTTTCGCGCGTTCGCCGCGTCCGCTGCGCACGACTCGCAAGCCCTCGACCAGCGGCGGATATTCCGGGGCTACGCCCAAGCCCACGATATGAAGCGTGTGGCTGCGCCATGACACCGAGATCTCCACCCCGTTGATGAAGGTCATGCCGTGTTGCGTCGCGGCTCTGCGCGCTTCATCCAGGCCATCCATATCATCGTGATCGGTCAAGGCCAGCACTTTCACGCCGCGTGCTGCCGCACGCTCAACCACTTCAGTCGGCGTGAGCGTGCCATCGGAGATGTTGGAATGGCAATGCAAGTCGTAATCTAACATCTGCTTCCAACCATCCCAAGACCGCAATTCAACTTGTAATTCCCCGCGGTCTTGCTGCGGGGATACGCCCGCTCCTTCCCCTTCAGGGGGAAGGTTGGGATGAGGGTGGGGTTTCCGCAGTCAAACATAATCTTCCGCTTAATACCCCGCGGTCTTGCCGCGGGGTTGTTCAATACCACGGAACACACTGAACACACGAAAAAGGACAATGCAAGATTCATCGATTTCATTCCGTGCATTGCGTGGTTAATAGCTGTTTTTGTGCTCACGATTCTCCGCCGCCTTTCTTCATAACTTTCCCCTCTTCCGCACGCTTGCGGCGCACTTCCTTGGGGTCGGCGATCAACGGGCGGTAGATCTCGATGCGATCCTTGTCTCTCAGCACCGCATCGGCTTTGGTCAGCTTGCCGAATATCCCCAGCTTGTTGACCGAAAGGTCGATCTCGGGATGCTTGTCGATCACTCCGCAAAGCCGGATCCCTTCGGCCACCGAGGTCCCTGCCGGCACGGCTTTCCTGAGCAGGGTTTGCCGATCAGGCAGGGCATACACCACTTCAATATCGATCATGTCACTCATACTTTCGAATAAACCTTTTCTGCGCGCTGGATGAAAGCATCCATAAAACTGTTTGCGATGTAATGGAACACCGGCCCGACCAGCTTTTCCAGCAGCTTGCTGGAAAACTCATAGTGCAGGCGAAACTCTATTTTACAGGCAGATGGACTCAAAGGGATGAATCGCCAACTGCCATCCAGATGCCTGAACGGTCCATGCTGCAAGGTGATGTCGATCCGGTGCGGCGGCGTGCGCACGTTTTCGGTGGTGAAGCTCTGTTTGATATGGTGATAATCGATATGCACGGTGGCATGCACCGTGGCTTCATCCCGTTCGGTGACACTGGCCCCGCCGCACCACGGCAGGAACTCCGGATACTCCTCTACCCCATCCACCAGTTTGAACATCTGTTCAGCGCTGTATGGAACAAGCACCGATTTTTCCACTAACGCCATTCCAATTCGCCTTCTTCGCGATAACTTTGTTGACTACGCTGCGCGGCCCCTCGCCGAGCTTGTCGCACTGTCTCGTTGCTGCTCGCTTGTCGCCTCGTTCTCGCTTCGAACGCGAACCGGAACAAGCGCTGATAAACTTTCTCAGCAAGGCCGCAAATCCAAAGGCTGGTAGAATAGCCGAACACACCGCAAAACTCATCTAAATTCCAATTCTATTTCGAAGGTCAAACAAGGCGATGACGAGCGAACGAAGCGGGCAGTGCTGATAGCACGACAAGGAGTGAGCGAGGAAATCAACGCAGTTTCACCGAAGAAATTGGATTGGAATCATGAGCATCATCCAGAATAAAAAGGCCTACCACGAATACTTCATCGAGGATAAATATGAAGCGGGCATCATGCTCGAAGGCTGGGAAGTCAAGGCGATCCGCGCCGGGCGCGCGCAGCTTAAAGAGGCTTACGTCACAGTAAAGAACGGCGAGCTTTATCTGTTCGGTTCGCACATCAGCCCGTTGCTGAACGCCTCCACGCACATCCACCCCGACCCGGTACGCACCCGCAAGCTGCTGCTGCACAAAACCGAGATCGACAAGATCATCGGCAAGGT
>JBDTPM010000217.1:0-7683 GCA_039932695.1 Gallionella sp.
GCATCGTTGATCCCGTCACCGAGGTAACCGACCGTGTGCCCCTGCGCTTTCAGCGACAGGATCACGCGGTTCTTTTGCGCCGGTGCGACGCGGCAGAACAGATTGGTCTCCCTCACCCGAACCGCGAGAGTGGGATCG
Organism: Gallionella sp.; assembly: GCA_039932695.1. GTDB lineage: Bacteria > Pseudomonadota > Gammaproteobacteria > Burkholderiales > Gallionellaceae > Gallionella. The sequence continues at coordinate 139 of JBDTPM010000217.1, forward strand.
TCCATCTGTTGTATCTCGCTGCCGGTCAGCACGCCCGTGACCGGCATGCCCAGTTGATTGCACACATAGCGGGTGACCAATTCGCTGTCGCCGGTGACGATCTTGACATTCACTCCGTCTGCCGCCAGCGCCTTGAGCGCATGCGCCGCGCTCGCCTTGGGCGGATCGAGGAACGCGGCGAAGCCGGCGAAGATCAGTTCGGTTTCATCGTCGACCACGGCATGCGGATGATCCAGTGCCACCGGCCGCCAGGCGATGCCCAGCACTTTGAAGCCTTGACTGCCAAGGCTGTCGTGCAAGGCCTGGATGGAGGCCAGTGCCTTCTCGTCCAGCGGCTGGGCACCTTCTTCTTCACCGACAGCATATTGCGTCGAAAGCCTGAGGATATCCTCGGGTGACCCTTTGACCACGAGCAGCCGTTTCTCTTTTTGATCCAATAAAACAGACACGCGCCGCCGCTCGAAATCGAACGGCACCTCGTCGATCTTGCGCCAGCTGCTGACATCGATCTCCTTGTGCTCGAGGATCGCGTCATCCAGCGGACTCTTCAGTCCGGTCTCGAAATAACTGTTGAGATAGGCCAGCTGCAACACCTGCGCGCTGTCGTTCCCTTGCGCGTCAAGGTGACGCTCCAGCTGGATGCGTCCCTCGGTGAGCGTGCCGGTCTTGTCGGTGCACAGCACGTCCATGCTGCCCAGATTGTGGATCGCGGAAAGCTGCTTCACGATCACCTGCTTCTTGGCCATGCGCAACGCGCCGCGCGACAATGTTACCGTGATCACCATCGGCAACAGCTCCGGCGTCAGGCCAACGGCCAATGCGATCGCGAAAAGGAATGACTCGAGAAACGGACGGTGAAAAAACGCGTTGATCAAAAAGACGAACAGCACCAGCAAAAAAGTCAGGCGCATGATCAGCATGCCGAAGCTCTGGGTGCCCAGCTCGAATGCAGTGGGCGGCGCCTTGACCTGCAGCGAATCCGCGATGTCGCCTACCGCAGTGTCGGGCCCGGTGCGGCACACCATCGCTCTGGCCATTCCGCTGATGACCGAGGTGCCCATGAACACGGCATTCTCGGCCTGGCTCAGGTCTTGCGCCGGTGCCGGCAATTCGCGTGCATGTTTCTCCACCGGATAGGATTCGCCGGTCAGCATCGCCTGATTGATGAAGAAGTCCTTGGCTTCCAATAAGCGGCAATCGGCAGGGATCAGGTCACCTGCGGACAGCAGCACCACATCGCCCGGCACCAGACCGGCTATCGGGATCTCCTGTGAATGATCGTCGCGCAAAACCTTGGCCCGCACCGCGACAGATTTCTTCAATTGTTCCGCAGCGCGACCGGCCCGGTATTCCTGGACGAAATCCAGTGTCACGCTCATCAGCACGATGGCCCAGATGATCACGAACCCGGTGATCTCGCCGGTCAGCGCGGAGACGGCGCTGGCCGCCAGCAGAATCATCACTAGCGGATTTTTGAAGTGGCTCAGGTACTGGATGAGCAGCGGCCGTTCGCCATGGTCCCGCAGCGTGTTGGGGCCGAACCGTGCGGTTCGCGCACGCGCTTCCCGCTGGCTCAGCCCGACTGGGAGTGCCTCCAGTTGTGCCTGGAGGACTTCGGCTGGCAGATTCCAGAACAGGGCAGCGGGACGATCCATAGTGCTTACCTTTTTTTCAGCGCAGCTAGGCATGAGAGCCGGAAGCGGGGTCATCGTATCGTTGCGATGGAGCAATGACAACTATTGAGCTTTCCGTAGTTGAAGACAATATGCTAACCAAATGCAACTGCGTGCAAAATATCATCCCCGTCATTCCGGCGCAGGCCGGAATGACGGCTACTGAAAAGGTGTCTGTTATAAATTACGGAATGATCAATAGATTCATGATAGTCGCAATGCATCGAAGTCAACGAAGCTGCAAGGTATCCAGCTGATGTCATCGAACGCGACCCGTTGCCGGCACAACCATCCCCGATAAAATCCGGCAGCACATAATCCCATGGCAGAAACATGGACGTGGGCGTCCACTTGAAATAGACCTGTCGTTTTCATGCTACGCTGATACCTGCTTCAGAACAAACTCTTGAGGTGCAGCCATGAACCAGACAACCAAACTTGAAGCCGTCACGCAACCGCGCACGATAGAGCGCATCGTTGCGGGTATGCCCACCAGCGACGGTGCGGGTGTCAAACTCACCCGCGTGCTCACGCAGAATCTGCAGCAGCGTCTCGACCCGTTCCTGATGCTCGATAATTTTCACAGCGACGATCCGGACGATTATCTCGCCGGTTTCCCCGACCATCCGCATCGCGGATTCGAGACGGTGACCTACATGATCGCAGGCCGGATGCGCCATCGCGATAGTGCCGGCAACGAAGGGCTGCTGCAGAATGGCGGCGTGCAATGGATGACCGCCGGTCGCGGCGTGATCCACTCCGAGATGCCCGAACAGGAGAACGGAGTCATGGAAGGCTTCCAACTGTGGTTGAATCTGCCGGCCAAACGCAAGATGATCCCCGCCTGGTATCGCGACATCCCCAAGGCTGAGATCCCCGAATACGTCACCGCGGATGGCGTCACAGTCCGCGTGATCGCGGGGACCAGCAACGGCATCGCCGGTGCGATGACGCGCGAGGATACCGAGCCCTTGTATCTCGACATCGACCTGCCGGAGGACAGCCTGTTCTCGACGGCATTGCCGGCGACGCACAATGCCTTCGTCTATGTCTATCGCGGCGAGCTGACGATAGGCGGCACGCTGCTGGGCGAAAGCCGCATGGCGATACTCGCCAATACGCCGCAAGCCGACGGCGTGGTGCTGATCGCATCCGGTCCGGCCAAGGCCATCCTGGTCGCAGGCAAACCGCTGGGCGAACCCATCGTGCAGCATGGGCCGTTCGTGATGAACAGCAAGGAAGAGATCTTTCAGGCCATCAAGGACTATAACGAAGGGCGCCTTGCCGATACAAGGTGAAGCGCCCACTATAATTTTAAGATATAACTTCTGTTCGAGGCCTATACTGAAACACGTTCCAACAGGAAAACTTGCCTGACACATATGGAGAACGACATGACTGGAAGATGGATCTTTGCCGTATTGTTAATCTGCTTGGCGAATCCGGCTGTCGCCAAAGTCAAGCCAACCGGAGACGTCTCACGCGGTGAATTGCTCTATTCGACCCATTGCAACGCCTGTCATAGCAACCAGATGCTTTGGCGGAAAAAGAAGCTCGCGAAGGATTGGCCCAGCCTGAACGCGCAAGTGCGTCGCTGGCAGGAAGTTGCAGGACTCAAGTGGAGCGATGACGACATCGGGGAGGTCGCGCGCCACCTGAATGCCCGCTACTATCATTATCCTGAGCGCGTTAAATAATCTTTAGAGTTGTACTTTATGCATTCCGGTCTTATCCGGCACCATCAATTCACTTCACTGGATTTGAGCGTTCTCGACGGCGAGTTCACATATCGGGTGCACCACGTCTAGCTTCTTGATGGAGGATAGGCTGAGCCGACCCAGTTAATTCCTTTAATCCGCAATTGAAATAAAGTCGTTAATTCGCCAAGCATCGTTTTCCTCAATCAATCGTATTTTCATTACAGCAGATTTTTCTTTGAACTTTGCTGTTAGCGTACATACAGCATATGTGTGCATCTCATTTGAGTATGAATCCGTCCCTTGCTGGAGCCCACAATCAGGATCATTCGTAATCTGGATTAGATCACCTAATTCAATTGAGGCTAACCTGGCTATCTCCTCCGGTTTTAAGCGTGATATTTCTTTGAGCCAGATTGACGCCCTCTTATAAATTGCGTCCCCATCCCACGGGCGTGCGATAGCATAAAGAGATTCCTGCAAATAATTTTCTGCTTGATTAGCTAAGATGTAACCCCTGACGGCAGCGCTCGCTATATATATTCCTGCCAAAACCACTAACAGAAAACCCCCCTGTTTTATCGTCATCAAGCCGTCCCCGACAAATTCAGCATTAAGGCAAACATAATAAATTCAGGATCAGTCATGCGGCCTACCCTCTCTTTGCATAATTAAAGGCGTCTAGCGATTCAGGGGCGATTCAACTTGTATCAGGAGTGGATGATGCAATCACTTCCCTTTTTTGATGGTTGCATGATTGACGAAGGTCATGCCGGGGAAGGTGCGGTTCAGGGCTTTGCTTCTGAAATCGGAGATGGTAGAGCCGGCATCGAACTGGATGATATCGCCCTTCTTCACGGCGATCGTTGCAGCGGCCAGCCATCGAGTCTGGTTGTTCTGCTTGACCTCGATATAGGTGAATTGCGGAATGTCGATGCTGCTGACTACCGTGGCGGTTTGCGTCTGGGTCGTTTCGGGCGGACCGGATAAAGTCGCTGTCTGATCTTCTGAATTCACGGGTGGGTGTCCGTCCGGTAAAGTGTCCGAAGACGAAAACACCGGGGTCGGTACAAAGGGCTCCTGAGACGGCTTTTTGTCGCACGCGGTGAGGGTAAGCATGAACATGGCAGTGATAAACGCAGTGTGTTTCATTGAGATTCCTTTGGGAGTGAGATCAGGGTGGTTATGAGGGGCGTGATCACTGTTAAGTTCAGCGTTGGCTGCAAATATCTGGAAACATCTGCGGCACATTGAAGATTCAGTGTTATTTATCACGTCGCCATAGCGTTTCAGCCGCGGCTTGTGTCCGGTTGATGCAGCGGCTCAGCACGAACAACAAGTCCGACAGGCGATTCAGGTAAGGCAGTGCATGCTTCGGTACGGTATCGTTCTGCATCAGCAGCACCAGCTCACGCTCGGTGCGCCGTGCCACGGTGCGCGCCACATGGCACAACGCTCCGGCGTGCGAGCCGCCGGGCAGGATGAATTCGCGCAGCGGCGGCAGATCGGCGTTGTAGCGGGCGATCTGCTCATCCAGCCAGGCGATCTTGCTTTCGGCAAATGCATCCTGCGTGGGCAGCGCGAGCGCACCGCCCAGATCGAACAGGTCGTTCTGGATCTGCAACAGCACCGCCCGGATGTCGGGCGCAAGCGATTCGGCCAGCAGCACACCGAGCTGGCTGTTCAGTTCATCCGCGCTGCCAAGCACGGCGATGCGCCCGTGTTCCTTGCCGATGCGTGTGCCGTCGGCCAAGCCGGTGCTGCCGGTGTCGCCGGTGCGGGTGGTGATCTTGGAAAGTCTCAAAATTTCACCTCTGCATGTTCATTGTTTTTCCAGGCAGTCAAAGTATACCGCCGCATCCGGTTGAGTGTGATTGCGCTGTGCCTGCCAGATCATCTCGCTGAGGCATTCCATCATGCGGTGTTGCGCATCGTGTTCCGATTCGAATTTCCGGGTCAGGCGCGCGAAGTGCGCGCGTATGCCCGGCGGCTGATCGATGGAGATCTGCTCCTCGATGGTCATGTGCATCATCAGGTGCAGGAAGGGATTGGTTGCGCCCTGTTCCGGCAGGTAGTCCTGATCCTGATGGCGCTCAGGGTCTTCCAGCACGGCAAAGTATTCGGGATGTTTGGCGATGAGTTGCGCGGCCAGGTCTTCCAGCGGCGTGAGCAATTCTCCGGCGCAGCGCTTGCGCCAGGATTCGAACAGAAAGTTGCGCGCTTCATCGCGGGATGGATTGAATAGCAAGGTGTCTACTCCAAAATGGATGAAGAGTTTATCTGGAGTGCGGCGACGTGTCGCCGCTTTAGCAAGCGTCGACGTGTCGACGCACTCCATATGAGTGGCGGGAGTAATAAATTGTTTATTGCCCTCATTCTTTCCCTTTGTACTCGCACAAATCGTAAATAATACACACACTGCATTTCGGTTTGCGCGCCTGGCAGACATAACGGCCGTGCAGGATCAGCCAATGATGCGCGTCGTGCTTGAATTCATCCGGAACGAACTTGAGCAGCTTCTTTTCGACTTCCAGCACGGTCTTGCCGGGAGCCAGTCCAATGCGGTTAGCGACGCGGAAGATATGCGTGTCCACCGCGATGGTGGGCTGACCGAAGGCGGTGTTGAGGATTACGTTGGCGGTCTTGCGGCCCACGCCGGGCAGCGCTTCGAGTTCCTCACGCGTCTGTGGCACTTGCCCGCCGTGGCGTTCCATCAGCAGCTTGCACATCTGGATGATGTGTTTGGCTTTGGTCTTGTACAGGCCGATGCGCTGCACATGGTCGCGCAGTTTTGCTTCGCCCAATTTCAGCAACCCCTGCGGCGTGTTGGCGACCGGGAACAAGTGCCGCGTCGCGGCGTTCACGCTGACGTCGGTGGCCTGCGCCGAGAGGATTACCGCGACCAGAAGCTCGAATGGTGTCTTGTATTCCAGCTCGGTGGTGGGGTGCGGGTTCGCCGCTTGCAGGCGTAAAAATATTTCGCGGCGTTTGGCGGGGTTCATGGAATGTTTGTTATGTAGGCTGGGTGGAGCGTAGCGATACCCAACGAGTGGTGTGGTGAAGGTGAGATGATGGGTATCGCTACGCTCCACCCAGCCTACGCGGGCTCACGAGGAAGCAACCCCTTCTCGTTTCGCTCTGGTACAGGGAGATTTTTTTCTTGAAGATGCGCGATAAGGCGTTTTTCAAGATGTGGAGCCCAACCATCCCAGTTGCCCTGCCAGCATGAATTACAGACTGTAATCTGATAGCGGCTTATGGATCTACCATCGTATCGATGTGGCCCAAATTGGAATTGATTTCCGCAGAGGTCGCAGCTGAACATGATTTTTTCTTCAGACATAAAAGGATACCTCACACGGGTTGTTGCCTAGCGTAACATGGACAGCAAAATCATCTGCTCAGTGCGCAGCAGGCGCATACCCGCCATCCACCGGCGCAACGGTCGCGCTGCTGCCTTTCAGTTTTTGTTCGGCGCGCAGGTTCAGCCAGTTCTTGCCGGCGATCAGCATGCCCAGCGTGATGAACGCTCCGGGCGGCAGTATCGCGAGCAGGAAGCCGTGATAGTTCGGCACCACGGTGATCACCCAGGATTTCGCCGCTTCGCCGAATACCAGATCGATGCCGGACAGCAGTGTGCCGTGGCCGAAGATCTCGCGGATGCCACCCAGCACGACCAGCACCGCCGTCAGTCCCAGGCCCATCGCGATGCCGTCCAGCGCGGAGGCCAGCGCGGTATTCTTGGAAGCGAAGGATTCGGCGCGCGCCAGCACGATGCAATTGGTGGTGATCAGCGGCAGGAAAACGCCCAGCACCAGATACAGCGGATACGCGTAAGCATTGATCAGCAATTGCACGATGGTGACCAGCACCGCGATCAGCAGCACATACACCGGGATGCGCACTTCGTTGGGTATGAAGTCGCGTATCGCGGCGACACCGCTGCCCGACAAAGCCATCACCAGGGTGGTGGCCAGACCCAGACTGAGCGCGTTCACCACCGAACTGCTGATCGCCAGCAACGGGCACAGGCCGAGCAGTTGCACGACGCCGGTGTTCTGTTTCCACAGGCCGTTGTGAAAGATGTCTTTGAATTCTTGAGCGGTCATTTTGTTTTCTCCTTAAACCCCTCCCGGCCTCCCCTTGGCATAACCAGCGACTTGGCTATCGTCTTT
>JBDTPM010000218.1:0-6701 GCA_039932695.1 Gallionella sp.
GGCACCGGAGTGTACACATCAGTACACGAGGATGCCGAGCACCGCGCGACCCCGAGGCTAGTTCGCGCATAACCAATGACTTGGTTGGCGTAGTTTGCCAACTTAGTCAGATGGCTAGTCGTTTCATCAGTAGATTTATTCGCTATGTATGGATGCCGTTGTTCAATCAGTTGTATCGCTGGAGAGTATCAATGAAAGTTTTGCAAATCGGGATTTCCGGTGTGGTGCTGGTTTTGTTGGTGAGTTGCAGTTCGCTCACATCGGACAAGAAGATCGATTACCGTGCTGCCGCGAAGCAGGTTCCCAAGCTGGAAGTGCCGCCCGACCTGACTTCGCCCGAGGCTGACGAACGCTACAAGATGCCGGGCAGTGGTGCAAGTCCTGTTCCGGGCACAGCCGAAGGGGTCGCGACCTATTCCGATTACAGCAAGGGCGGCGTTGTTCAAGGTCGTGTCACGGTATTGCCGGATGTCCCGGGCGTAAGTCTGGAACGTGACGGTGCGCGGCGATGGCTGGTGGTAAGCGATAAACCGGAAAAGGTCTGGTCTGTGGTCAAGACCTTCTGGCAGGAGAACGGGCTGGTCATCAAGTTCGAAGAACAGGCGGCAGGAGTGATGGAAACCGATTGGGCGGAAAATCACGCGAAGATCCCGCAGAGCCCGATGCGTAACGTGCTCGGCAATATGTTCGACAACTCCTATTCGTCCGGCGAGCGCGATCAGTATCTCACTCGTCTGGAACGCAGCAAGGATGGGAAGAGCACCGAGGTGCATATCTCTCATCGTGGCATCGTAGAGGTGTACCCCGAGGACAAGGCCAGCGCCAAATGGCTGGCGCGTGCCAATGATCCCGAGCTGGAGGCGGTCATGTTGCAGCGCCTGATGGTGCGTTTCGGTGCCAGCGAGACGCAGGCTGCCAGCGCGGTGATCGAGACCGGGGTGATGGCAGCAGCGAGCAGTGCGTCACCGACCAGCGTACCTGAGCCCGCAGGATCGGCCAGCCTGCGCGAGTTTTCCGGCGGTAACGTCATCATCGCGGTGAATGATCCGTTTGACAGATCCTGGCGCAGGGTGGGGCTGGCTATCGAGAGCGCCGGATTGGGTGTGGAGGACAAGGATCGCGAAAAGGGCACTTACTTCCTGCGTCCGCTCAAAGTCCAGAGCGGTTGGCTGGAGAGTTTGAAATTCTGGAAACCAAGCGAGCAGGCCGGCAAAAATTTCCGTGTCAACATCAAGGATGGCGGTGCTGCGTGTGAAGTATCGGTCACCGATCAGGACGGGGCAAACAGCAAGGTGACCAGACAGCTGACCGAGGAGATCTACAAGTACATCAATCAGTAAAGGGCGCCTCTAAAAATCCAGATTTTAGTTCCGGCATAACCTGAAGGTTAGCCTGCACAGCAACTTCGCTATATCTCTACTGCTGCATTTGAGCGAACTCTGAATTTTGGATGTACCCTAAGCACGATTTCAAAGGAAACAGGAATAAGACCGTGAGATTCTCTTCATTGGGTAGCGGCAGCGAAGGTAACGCGCTGCTGGCCGCGGTCGGCCAGACGCTGGTGCTGATGGACTGCGGCTTCGGCTTGCAGGACACCGTCTCGCGTCTGGCGCGGCTCGGCGTATCCCCCGGGCAGTTGAGCGGTATTGTGGTCACCCACGAGCACGGCGACCACATCGGCGGAGTGGCTCGGCTGGCGCGCAAGTTCAACCTGCCCGTCTGGCTCACCCACGGCACGCTGCACAGCCAGCTGAAAGCCTTTTCTGATATCGCGCAGCTGCATGAGATCGATCCGCACCAGTCGTTCGCGATCGGCGACATCGAAATCATTCCCTATCCCGTTCCGCATGATGCAGCCGAACCGGTGCAATTCGTTTTCAGCGACGGTGCGCGTCGGCTGGCTGTATTGACCGATACCGGGTGCAGTACGGCGCATATCGAGCAGACGCTCAGCGGTTGTCATGCACTCGTGCTGGAATGCAATCACGACAGCGACATGCTGATGAAGGGCGAGTATCCGTTGAGCTTGAAACAGCGCGTGGGCGGGCGCTTCGGGCATTTGAACAATCTCGAAGCAGCAGGCATCCTGGCAAAACTGGATGTCAGCAACTTGCAGCATTTGATCGCCGCGCATCTCAGCCGCAAGAACAATACACCCAAGCTCGCGGTACAAGCTTTGTGCGGCGCGCTTGATTGTGACGAAAGTTGGGTGGGAGTGGCGACGCAGGGAGAAGGATTTGCCTGGCGCCAGATCGTCTGATGAGGGCAATCGATCATCCGTATTCTTCGTGCGGTGAGCATAATGGGGGAATCATGAGCAAGACACTGTTATTACAATTCGTTCTGGCGATTACTGTTGTGCTGGGCGATGTGCCTCGCAGTTATGCGGGCAGTGACCGTTTGATAATGTCCATGTCGGCGCGGCGCATGGATCAGGAAAATCTTGTTTATGTGCGATTTCTCGGCCCGGATGGCGCTGCACTGGAAAGCGTTGTTTTGCAACAAATGGTCATCCGGGAACAGGATTGCAGTTCGGGACGCATCCTTGAATTGATCAAGGATTACAAAATCGGGTATGCACCGAAGAACATGCTGGTGGGAATCTATCTGTATCCGCATGCGTGGAACGACAAAACCCTTTGTTTCAGTGTCCGGAATCTGGGAAAGATAGAGCAAAGTTTAAATCCGACAGCCAACAATGGCCGTTCATTCCAATTGAAGGTGGCTCCGTAAAGGTTTTGCAGGATAGGGGCGATGGAAAGCAAAAAGCCGACTTGCGTCGGCTTTTTTTACGGCGTAAGAAGTGTTAATTACTTCTTCATCGCATCAACGGCAGCAGGAGCGGCAGCTTCGGTTGCGGCTGGGGCAGAAGCTGCGGCTGGTGCAGCGACAAGAGCGGCAGCTGAAGATACAGCAGCCTTTTCGCCACAAGCAGACAGAGCCAAAGCCAATAGTGCGACAACAAGAGCAGAGTGTTTCATTTCTGGATTTCCTTAGGAGGGTAATGGTTGATATAAAAAAGATACGCCCGGTTCTTAAATGCATCCGGAATCAACAGCGGGGATACATCTAAAATCAAGGGCGGCGCATACTACCAGTAAAGCGCAGGAAGTCCAGCAGTCGTGCAAACAATTTATAATCCCAGCGTGGTGGAGGATATCCCGGGCCGGGAAGACGTCCACATTTCCATGAAGCGGGATTTCAAGACGCGCGCATTTTCCGGATCGTGCGTGCCGAAGATCCCGCGCGGATCGTCGAAGTGGAAGCGGCGCACAAAATGCGCGTCATCCGCGACCGAGAACGGCTCGGTGAGCTGCTGCAGATGTTTCGGGGTCTGGAAGATGAACATGCTGGTGCCGAATTGGCGCAGCAACATCATCATGCGCGGACACTGAGTGGACAGATAGCGCGTGTCGTGCGCCAGCACGAACAGCCGATGAGCGGAGCTGGAGAGCAAAAAATTCCTCAGCGTCGCATAACGTGCTTCAGAGTTGAAACCCAGACCGTCATAATTCTTCTCGAACAGGTACAGGTTGTGCTCCGCCAGTTTGCACAGCTTGTCGAGCGCGTCGGTGTAATCAGCAATGCCTTCCAGCTTGGTGTGTTGTATAGCGTATTCGCTCATGATCTGCTCCTGTCTTGGGACGGTAAAATATAGCCGTCCAGATACCACTGGTAAAGCAAGCCTGCCGATCCGGCCGAGATTTCCGGCAGTGAAGGCGATTCGCGTCGATCTGCCAGGGCGCGGAGCACAGGATAATCCTGCGGGATAAGCTCGTGTGCCTCGCCGTTCATGAAGACCCATCCGGCGTGGCACAGCATCTGGCTTTGCAAGTCCAGCATCAGGCCATGCTTCTGTGCCGCCTGCCGGAATCTGGACGCGCTCAACACCGGTTCGGGTGGCTCGAAAAATACATGCGGTTTGGGTTCGCTCAAATAACAACCTAGGAAATTCGCGATGTCTTCCTTGTCCCAGCGCACCCGCTTGATAACCTGCTCGACCTGATGCAGCATCGCCGCGCTGATCTCGGAGGGATGCTTCTGTGTCTTCACGTCCGGGTCGGCATACATGCCTTCCACCTCGATGCGATCCTGCAGGTACACCAAAAATTGTTCCGCCAGTTCCTGGTAGGCTGGCGTGCGGAAGCCGATGGAATAGGTCATGCAGTCGTCTTCGGCGATGCCGTTGTGCGCGCAATGCGGGGGCAGATAAAGCATGTCGCCGGCTTCCAGCGCCCATTCCTGTTCGACGCGAAAGTCTTTCAGGATGCGCAACGGCGCGCCTGCTATCAGGGTGCGATCAGGCTGGGTGGAGATCTGCCAGCGGCGATGACCGCTGCCCTGCAGTAAAAACACATCGTAGGAATCGAAGTGGGGACCGACCCCTCCGCCCTTGGGCGCGTAGCTCACCATCAGATCGTCGAGGCGGGCGTGGGGTATGAAATCGAAATGCTTGAGCAGCGCGGCGGCTGCGGGCAGGTGGTGGTTCACTCCCTGTACCAGCACCGTCCATTTCTTTTTGCCAAAACCATTGAAATCCTCTGCTACGAACGGCGCATGATGCAATTCGAACTTGCCGCGCTGTTGAGTCACCAGGCGAGCCTGTACGTCTTCCGCGCAAGCCAGCGACAGCAACTGCCGCGCGTCGAGCAGGCCGCTGAATCGCGGGAATGCCTGGCGGATCAGCAACGGTTTTTTCTGCCAGTAGTCGCGCAGAAATTCGTTGACGGTCAGGCCACCGAGCAGGGTAAGCCGGTTTTTCATCGCTTCAATTATAGCCTCCCAATGTCCGGCACGGGTATGCCGAAAAAACTATTATGACGCGACCGAAAAATGTATAAAATGCGGCACAGGGGGAAACACCAATGCAGTCCGTACAACTCACTACCGGAATGGAAGCGCCGCACTTCGAGTTGCCGGATGCCGACATGCAGACTTTCAGTCTTACTTCACAACAGGGCATTAAAAATGTCGTGTTGTATTTCTACCCCAGGGACGACACACCGGGCTGTACCCTGGAGGCCAACGAGTTCAGCGATCTCGAAGAGGAATTCGCGAAATTCGACACCATCGTGATCGGCATCAGTCGCGATGACTGTCTCAGCCATGCCTCGTTCCGCGACAAATACGGCCTGTCGGTGCTGCTGCTCTCCGATCCGGATGCCCGAGTCTGTAAACGCTATGGCGTGATGTACGAGAAGGAAGCCAGCACTGAGCCCGGTCGAAGTGTCGATGGGCAGAAAAAACTTTCCATCAAGCGCTCCACGTTCGTGATCGATCGGCACGGCAAGCTCCGACACGTCATGTATGGCGTGCAGGCACACGGACATGCGCACGAGATATTCAATATGATAAAGGAAATGAAATGAAGATCGCAAAGGACACCGTGGTGTCGCTGAACTATGAATTGTTCGACTCGACCGGCAAGTTGCTGGAGCAGGTCGAGACCCCGATCAGTTATCTGCATGGCGGTTACGACGGCATCTTTCCGCTGGTCGAAGAGGCCTTGCACGGCAAGAATGCCGGCGATCAGTGCAGCGTCACGATGCAACCCGATGATGCTTTCGGCGAATACGACCACGGCCTCGTGGAAGTGGAGGCGCGCAGTTCATTCCCAAAGGATGTCGCGGTCGGGATGCAATTCGAGGGCGGCCCGGAAGGTGCGGGCGATGACGACTTTCTGCTGTTCACCGTGGTTGAAGTGACAGACGACGAAGTGACGGTGGACGGCAATCATCCACTGGCGGGCAAGACGCTGACTTTCAACTGTACCGTGACCGGGGTGCGCAAGGCCACTGCGGAAGAACTGGAACATGGTCATGTCCATGATGCCGAGAGCGGGCATTTGCACTAAGGGAGCCTCTATTCAGGATTAATGGAAGTATTCTGTCAACTTCACCATGAGCGAAGACCGCTACAAAAACCTGTTCGACCTTGCGGCCGATTGTCTGATGATCCTCGATCTGGATGGGACTATCCGGGATATCAACCGTACCGGTCACGAGCGGCTAGGCTATACCCTGGACGAGATGGTCGGGATGCACATCACCCGGCTCGACCCACCGGAATTTGCCGCCAAGGTTCCCAAGCGGCTGGATGATATCGAGAAGAAGGGTTTTGCTGTTTTCGTGTCGGCACACCTGCGCAAGGATGGCACAACCATGCCGGTGGAGATCAATACCAGGATCATCGAACTGGATGGAGTGAAGTTGATATTCAGCGTCATTCGCGATATTTCCGGACGCAAGACGGCAGAGCAGAAGATCGCTCAACTGGCCCATTTCGATACGCTGACCAAATTACCCAACCGATCCCTGTTCTATGACCGTCTGTATCAGGCCGTTGCTCGGGCCAGGCGTTACCAGCAGAAATTTGCCATCCTGTTTATGGACCTGGATGGCTTCAAGCAGGTCAACGATGCATTCGGCCACCATGTCGGGGACTGCCTGCTTGTAATGGTGGCTGAGCGCCTTACCGAGAATGCGCGCGACATGGATACCGTTGCACGCGTCGGCGGCGATGAGTTCATCTTCATACTCAACAACATCGATCATGCGGATAACGTGGTCCTGGTGGCCAACAAGATCCTGGAATCCTTGTCCCGGCCATTCGTGGTCAAGGGAAGCACCTGCTTGATCGGTTGCAGTATCGGGATCTCCATCTTTCCGGATGATACCGAAGACGCGGAGACTCTGGTCAGA
>JBDTPM010000219.1:0-2475 GCA_039932695.1 Gallionella sp.
GGTAGGCCTCGATTCTGACCTGAGTGGAATAGGCAATAGACTTTTCAAAGCAAGTGAGGGCGTCCAAATGCATTCCTCGAGCGGAATATCCAAGACCCAGGTTGAACCAGACATCGGGATTCTTCGGTTGAAAAACGGCAGCTTTTTTGAAGCAGGTCTCGGCAGAAGCGTGGTCGCCCAGCAATCCCTTTGCATGCCCCAACAGGAACCATGCCTCGAACCCGCCGGGGAATTTACGAACGGATTTTTCCAGATCATGCAAGGCCAGTCCGGGTTTTCCCGCCTGGATAAGCGAACTGGCGCGTTGCAATGTTTTCTGGATTTTTTCAGGATACATCCGTTGACTCACCTATATTTTTATCGCGGGGATTGGTGCCTTGGCGATTAATATGAAGTATCACCGCCAGCCAAATAGCAGCCATCAGGGTGAAGATGTCTGTGAGGATGATTTTCCGATCCCGTCGGACGCAACGGTCTTGTCCAGGCTGTAATAGCGCTTGCGGTTGGTGTTGACCGTCGGCAGATAGTTCCGGGTCTCTTCATAGGGCAAGTTATTACGCAGTTTCTGAAATACCTGTGACGGGGTCAGGCTGTTGATGTGCTGCAATCCGTTCTGGAAGCGCTGCTTGCCTTTGGCGTCGGTGAAGGCGCGCATCACATTGCTCGGCCCGGTGTTATAGGCGGAGATCACGCAGTAGTCACGCGACATCCGGTCTTCCACTCCACCCAGTTGATCATAGGTCAGGACGCTCAGATAAGCAGTGCCCAGTTCGATGTTGTTCTCGGCGTCGAACAGATAGTCTTTGGACGGTGCGATGTCTTCATTCCTGGCGCGACGGTAAGCCTCGCGACCGCCGCTGGTGGGGACCAGCTGCATCAGTCCGTAAGCCGGAGCTCCGCTGACGGCATGCGGGTTGAAGCTGCTCTCGCTGCGTATGACGCCGAGCACCAGGCTGGGGCTGACGTTGTATTGTTTCGCGTATTTGCGCACCAGTTGCAGGTATTTTTGCGCTTTCTGATCCTCGAAGTTCGCCACCATCTTGAAAGTGACGAAACGCACCGGCTTTTCGCCGTTCTCGGTTTGAATGTTGCGCGTCCTGGCCTGCGGCAAAAGTTTGTCGGCAAATCCCCCTGCCAGTTCTGGCGTCGCGATCTCCTGCCCGGCATCATTCAGCACCAAGCCCAGCAGGAACGGACTGCTTTTGCTGCTCAGATCGACGGCGCTGTCGGAGAACACATCGACCGAGGCGGGATCTTCCGGCGTGAGCAGCGTGGTGATGATGGCATTTTTCAGACTGGCATCGGCATTCTCTTCCAGCGTTTCCACGCTGATCTCGCCTTGCTCGAAATTGACGATGGCACGGCTCTTGTATTGTTTGGTGTATTTGACATAGGTCTTGCTTCCCGGCAGGCGCATCTCCCCTTTGCCCCACTTGCTCTTCACGTTTCCGGACAACGCGTTCATCAACTTGTCGAAATCGTGCTTGGCAGCTTTCAGGTCGCGTGCCAGTTGCATCGGGTCGCGTTCCCACTGGTTGCGCTTGTGCTCGAGCATGGATTTTGCCGCGGCCTTGGGGTCGGTGCTGGAGCCGATCTTGGCGATGTTCTTCGCACTGGCGCTGTTTGCGACATTTAACAGGCTGTCCAGTTTTGCACTATCCTGTGATGTGCAGGAGGAAAGCAGCATAAGCAAAGGTAACGCAACAAACACATACTTTTGCATGACATACCTCATTGGGACGTGCTATCCACTGTTGCGCAAGCCTGTGGCGATACCGTTGATGGTCAGGTGGATCGCGCGCTTCACCAGCTCGTTGTTGTCCCCGGCGCGGTGGCGTTGCAACAGACCGACCTGCAAGTGATTGAGCGGATCGATGTACGGTGTGCGGGTCAGCAGACTGCGCGCAAATGCCGGGTTGTCCTGCAACAGCGTGGTGTTGCCGGTTACGGCGAACAGCATCTTCACGGTGCTTTCCCACTCGCTCTCGATCGCGCCGAAGATGCGCCCGCGCAGTTCGGTGTCCTCCACCAGTTCGGCATAGCGCGATGCGATGCCCATGTCGGACTTGGACAGCACCATGTCCATATTGGACATCAGGCCGCGGAAGAATGGCCAATTCTGGTACATAGCTTGCAGTTGACTGAGCCCTGCCTCGCCTTCGCGTTCGATGAATTGGCCGACCGCATTGCCGTAACCGAACCAGCCCGGCAGCATCACACGATTCAGACCCCAGCTGAACACCCAGGGGATGGCGCGCAGGTCTTCGATGCGGTCGGAAGCCTTGCGCGACGATGGGCGGCTGCCGATGTTGAGCTCGGCGATCTCGCGGATCGGCGTTGCGGTGAAGAAGTAATCGGTGAAGCCGGGGGTCTCATATACCAGCTTGCGGTAAGCGGCGAAGGCGTCGCGGCTCAGCTCCTCCATGATGCGGTGGTATTCCGGCATGGTGCTGTCCGCGCCGTGATGATGCAGCA
>JBDTPM010000220.1:0-9238 GCA_039932695.1 Gallionella sp.
CGTGCTGCTCGACTGGCAGCCCAACGCGCCGCGCCCGGCGCATTTCTCGCTGTTCAGCGACAAGCGCGGACGCGGGGTGAAGCGCGCGCCTTACTTCGATGCGGATGATGCCTATGCGCGGCGCGAGGAGATGAACCTGCTGTACGTCGCGATGACGCGTGCCAAACAGGCGTTGCTGGTGAGCGGCAATGGCGAAGCGGCAGAGACATCGTGGTATGGACGCATTTCGGCGTCGGCGGGCGAGCAGCCTAATCCATTAAATAATGGACAACCTGTAGGAGCGGCTTTAGCCGCGAATAGCAATCGCCAGCAAGCTAGCTCCTACGATACCGCATTGCTGCGCCCGATCCCGACCGGAAAACGCATCGTTTGCAACACGATGCAACAGCAGCGCGGCATCTGGCTGCATTCTCTGCTGCAACACCTTACGCCACCCTCTCCCCTAACCCCTCTCCCGCAAGCGGGAGAGGGAAGCGCGTTAGCGCGGGAGATAACCAGCGACTTGCCCGCTGGCGGGCTTAGTCGAATGGCTAGTAGTTCCATCAGGGAGGCGCTTCGCCAACGCTGCGGTATTCCGGCAGACGAGATGGATGCCCTTTGGCAACAGGCACAGGCATTGTTTGCACAAGCGCCGCTGCAGCGTTTCTTCGATCCTCAGCAGTATCGAAGCGCCTGCAACGAGATGCCTTACGTCAACGCGCAAGGCGAGCTGAAACGCATAGACCGGTTGGTGGAGTTCGATGAAGAAGTGTGGGTGCTGGATTACAAGCTGGGGGATAGCGAGGATTCATCGCGTTACCGCGCACAGATGCAGGAATATCGGACGGCAATGCAAACCGTGTATGCAGGCAAGAAGGTGCGCTGTGCATTGGTGTTTGCTGATGGTGTTCTGCAGAAATCGTGACTAAGTCCGTTTCTTTAACGACAGAGTCAACTTGAATCTGGCAACGGGCTCATCATCCAGAGTCGGAACAGTGGCTATGACTTCAACCTGCCGTTCGACACGCTCGTCTGATGCCGCGGCTTGAGCGACTAGTTCAGCGATCTCCTTGCCCTGACAGCAACAAAAATCCACGTCAGCCTCCGCACGTTTGAGGAACTCGGCATTGAAATCTTTGAAGATCAGAGAGATGTGCTCAGGTTGCTGTTTGATCAGATGCATGGCGAGCGCGCCGGCCGCGCAATCCGCACCGACGCAGAGTGCACCGAAGTACATGGAGCCGAGGTGATTACGGGTCCTGCGCCGCAAAGGGATCCTGACGACCATCCGTTCGGACGACACTTCTGTAACCGAGACCCCGGCGTAGAACAGCATGGGAATCTTGGTGAGACCAAACAGACGCAAAGAGAGGGCCTCTCGTGTTTTTTCAGTGATCAGTTTGGTCAACCATGCCATAGGATGAAGAATTGGCTCTATTCGGGACGACGGAAACGGTGCATGAATTCAATGGGTCAGCTTCGCATTTGTTTTGAACAATTACGCCGCAATTTCCAGATACTCAACCACACTATCCGGGGCAGGGACAGGCAAACCATCTTCGCGCAGCCCATCAATATGAAACTTGATCGCTTTGCTGATTTCTTGCTCCGCTTCTTTAATGCTGCTGCCTGTAGCAATACATCCGGGTAAATCCGGGACATAGGCTGAATAGTTGTTTCCGGCTTTTTCAACGACGACGGCGTAGCGCATGTTTTACTCCTTAAGTCCTGCTTGCTTGAAGATGCTGTTCAATGTTCCGGGGGCCAAGTCGTCGCTAGGTTTGCCTGCAACCGTGACACGGCCCGGTTTCTCAGGGTGTTTGAATTGGCGATGACTGCCGCGCGAAGCGACGAGTTGCCAGTCATCTGTATTGCCAGGATTTCGCCCACTTTCATGGCGGTTAGCATAACAAAGTTGCCGGAAATAATCTGGCAAAATAGCGGGAATAAGATTTATGTTCAACCGTGAAGCATGAAGTAGCAAAAGGTTGTGGTGCCATCCTACAGATCGAAGGACACTTCGAGAGTGTCACATAGCGCTACGATTAGTTCAGTACTGGCTCAGCTCGTACAACTTGTTGCTTTGTCATCCCGCAATACTTTTTCCATTTTTGAATGCTTGACCTTATCGAACATGGTCGGACCGGGACCGATGACCGAGTATCCGAAGCGCTGATAGAAACCAAGGACGTTATCGCGCGCGTTCAGCACGATACGCTCGGCGCCTTGCGCCCTGGCAAGTTCCTCCAACCTTTCGATCAACGCCCGGCCGACGCCGATCCCGCGACTATCTTCCTCTGTCGCCATGAAACGGATCTGGGCCTCTTCCCCGGTGTTGAAGTGGAGGCGACCTACGCCGAGAAGCCGGCCATTCTGGTCTCTGACCGTGACATGATCGGCGCTTACGTCGAACTCGTCCTTTTCGGCACCGCGAAGCCGATCCCACGGGGCGCGCAATATCCGCCAACGAAGATTGTAGTATTCATCAAATTGTTCGGGTGTTTCAGGTTTGGCGATCAGCAGCATTTACGTAATGGCACCTTCGTGTAAACATGGCGCTCACTCTAACATTGCCTAAAATCAGTGCAAGACCTATTTCGGATAATTGAACGTGAAGCAGGAAGTAACAAAAGACCGCGGCGCAACACCACAAATCGTTGGATGCTTCGAGAAAGTGGCGCGAGAGTGTGTCGACGATGGTCGGTTGCACGAAAGCTGAATGAATCGTTCTATTGATTTACCCGTTGACCTGCCGTTCAGGTTGGATAAACTGTACCCTGTATCCACTAAGTCAGGATTTCACCCGATCATGTTCGAACATCAGGATGTCCTTGCCGCACTGAACGGCAAATTGCCATTGCCGGAAAAGATCGCCTACGTCCACGGATTGCTGAAAGGCCGCTTTGATTTTGTCGACCGGATCTCGGTGGCGATCTATGATCCAAAAACCGATCTGCTGAAGACCTATTTGCACAGCAGTGACGATGAAAACCCTTTGGTTTTGTATTCCGCCAAGCTCGCTGATTCGGCATCGATGCAGGAGATCCTGAAAGTGGGTCGTCCCCGCGTAGTAAATGATCTCGATATCTTCAGCAATGCTCCGGCAGAGCACGCGCGCCGCATTGCGGCACTGAAGTATCAGTCCAGTTACACGATGCCGATGTTCCTGAATGGGGAGTTTTTCGGATTTCTGTTTTTCAATTCCCTGCGAAAGAACGTCTTTGACGAGACCGTCCTGCATTATCTGGATATGGTGGGGCACCTGCTGTCTTTGCTGGTGATACATGATATGTCGACGAACCGGAGCTTGTATGCGATCGTCAAAACGGCCGCGAATATCACGCTGCACCGGGATTTCGAGACAGGGGCGCATCTTGACCGGATGTCCAACTATGCACGCCTGATCGCCAAGGAGGTGGCAAAGAAATATCAGCTCAACGACGAACTCGTGGAGCATATATTCCTGTTCTCTCCGTTGCATGACATCGGGAAAATCGGCATATCGGACAGTATATTGCTGAAACCGGGCAAGTTGACGGAAGCGGAATTCGACACGATGAAAACCCACGCCTCGAAAGGTGGGGAGATCGTTGACATGATGCTGAAAAACCTTGGATTGGACGAATTCCCCCATGCGGAGATCCTGCGCAATATCGCGCTTTATCATCATGAAGCGATCAACGGCAGCGGATATAACGGCCTGATGGATGAAGAGATCCCGGTAGAGGCGAAGATCGTTGCGGTCGCTGATGTGTTCGATGCGTTGACCAGTGTTCGTCCATACAAGGATGCATGGAGCAACGACAGGGCATTCTTGTTTTTGCAGTCCATGGCGGGCAGCAAGTTTGATAACGACTGCGTGGTAGCCTTGATAAATTGCCGCGATGAGGTGGAGGCCATACAAAAGAGATTCAAGGAAGACCATCTGGGTTAGCCGACCCCCTAGCCAAAAGTTTATATCTTTGCAGTTTGACTACCGCGGTATCGATCTGTTTGTGCAACAATCCGCATCCAAAAAATACCTGACCAATTATTGCCATGAATCCCACCCTCGTGTTTGACATCGAAACCATACCCGACATCGCCGGGCTGCGCGCCCTGCATGGCCTGGACGCTCACGTCAGCGACTCGGAAGTGGCGGAGATGGCTTTTCAATTGCGCCGCCAGAAGACCGGCAGCGATTTTCTGCAGCATCATCTGCAGCGCGTCGTGGCGATCTCCTGCGTGTTGCGCGAGGGGGACAACTTCAAGGTATGGTCGCTGGGTGATCTGCACGAAGACGAAGGCAGCCTCATCCAGCGCTTCTTCGACGGCATCGACAAATATACACCACAACTGGTGAGCTGGAACGGCGGCGGCTTCGACCTGCCGGTGCTGCACTATCGCGGCCTGATCCACGGCGTGCAGTGCGCGCGTTACTGGGACCAGGGCGAGGACGACAAGGACTTCAAGTGGAACAACTACATCAGCCGTTACCATTCGCGCCACCTCGACCTGATGGACTTGCTGGCGATGTACACCGGCCGCGCCAACGCGCCTTTGGATGAGCTCGCGAAGTTGATCGGCTTTCCCGGCAAGCTGGGCATGGATGGCAGCAAGGTGTGGGAAGCGTATCAGCAAGGCAAGCTGGCCGAGATCCGCAACTATTGCGAGACCGATGTGGTGAATACCTGGCTGGTGTTCGCGCGCTTCCAGATGATGCGCGGCATGTTGACACGCGCTCGCTTCAAGAAAGAATGCGATCTGGTGCGCGCCGAGCTGGACAAGCTCGATCAGCCGCACTGGAAAGAGTTTCTGGCAGCGTGGCCCGTTGATTGAACCCCTCCCCCCACGTGGGGGAGGGGTAAGGGAGAGAACCAGCGACTTGCCCGCTAGCGGGCTTAGTCGATTGGCTATAACCAATGACTTGGCGAGCGTTTGTTGCTCGCTTAGTCAGATGGCTAGTGGTTATATCAGTAGTTCCACCAGGGGGTGGGAAGCGTTCACCCTCACCCTAACCCTCTCCCATCAAGGGAGAGGGGATAACTTTGTTATTCCATGGAAAGAATGAATCCCGTCATCATAGAATCCCTCGACCAGGAAGGCCGTGGCGTGGCGCACGCAGATGGCAAGGTCATCTTCATAGAAGGTGCGCTGACCGGCGAGACGGTCAGCTATTCTTCCTATCGCAAAAAGCCGTCGTTCGAGTTGGCGCAGGTCACGCAGATACACAAATCTGCTTCCATGCGCGTCCAACCCAAGTGCGTGCACTTCGGCGTGTGCGGCGGATGTTCGATGCAGCATCTCGATGCCGGCGCGCAGGTCGCGGTGAAACAGCGCATCCTTGAGGACAGTCTGTGGCACATCGGCAAGGTCAGGGCTGAGACCATATTGCCGCCGATCTACGGGCAGGCCTGGGGCTATCGCGAACGCGCGCGCCTTTCGGTCAGGCACGTGTTCAAAAAGGGCAAGACGCTGGTGGGTTTTCACGAGAAGCGCAGCAGCTATGTCGCAGACATGCAGCATTGCGAGATACTCGCGCCCAAGATCGCCAGGCTGTTGCCGCTGCTGGCGGAATTGATCGGAGGCATGTCGATACGCGATCGCTTGCCGCAGATCGAAGTGGCGGTCGGCGAACATGTCGATGCGCTGGTGCTGCGTGTGATGGAAGCTCCCTCAAGTGAAGATCTGGCTGCATTGCGTGCCTTTGCCGACCAGCATCAGATCCAATTCTGGCTGCAATCCGGAGGGCCTGATACCGTCGTGCCGTTCCATCCGCTGGATGCACCGGCCTTGTCATACAGTCTGCCGGAATTCGGCATCACGATGCCGTTCGCGCCGGGCGATTTCACCCAGGTGAACAGCGCGCTGAATCGTGTGATGGTCAGCCGCGCGGTGCGTCTGCTGGACCCGCAACCGGGCGAGCGCATCGCGGATTTCTTCTGCGGCCTGGGCAACTTCACACTGCCGATCGCGCGCAGCGGCGCGCAGGTGGTGGGCATCGAAGGCAGCGCCGCACTGGTTGTGCGCGCCAGGCAAAATGCGGCTTACAACGGCCTCGATAAAGACTCCCTCTCCCGCCGGGGGAGGGTGGGGGTGGGGGCAGCAGAATTCATCGCGATGAATCTGTTCGGAACGACGGCTGAGGATTACGCCAAGCTTGGGCGATTCGATAAGTTGTTGATCGACCCGCCGCGCGATGGTGCTCTCGAACTGGTGAAGTCATTGGGCGGCGCACATGCACCACGCCGCATCGTCTATGTCTCCTGCAATCCCGCGACGCTGGCGCGCGACGCGCAGGTGCTGGTGCAGATCCATGGCTACACGCTGAAAGCGGCGGGTGTGATGAACATGTTCCCCCATACTTCGCATGTGGAATCTATTGCGTTATTTGAACGGCAATAACTTGTGTAGGGCGGAACGCGCAGCGGTTCCGCCGAATGGAATCAACCTGCGGCGGAACGCCCCTTGCGGGGCTTCCGCCCTACGTTTTCTCCCCCGTGCGGGTGAAAGAGGAAATGACGAATATAGGAGCATCTCAGTGGAAAGTTACAACGACCTGATTGCCGAGGCGCTCACTCGCGTGAAGGAGATCATGCCGTGGGACCTGAGCAGATCGCTTGCCACCGGAACCAAACCGGTATTGCTTGACGTGCGCGAACCGGTGGAATTCGCGATGCTGCGTATCCCCGGTTCGATCAATGTTCCGCGCGGGGTGCTGGAGCAATCCTGCGAATGGGATTACGACGAGACCGTGCCGTTGCTTGCCGCCGGGCGCGAGCTGGACATCGTGGTGGTGTGCCGCTCCGGCAATCGTTCGGTGCTTGCTGCCGACGTGATGCTGAAGATGGGCTTTGGCAATGTAGTTTCACTCAAGACGGGAGTACGCGGCTGGAACGACTTCGAGCAGCCGTTGATGGATGACGCCGATAACCGGGTGGATGCAGATACGGCGGACGCGCTGCTTGGGCCAAGACTGCGCCCTGATCAGCGCAAACCGAAAGTTTCCTGATTCGGCACGCTGTACTGGTGCTGTGAAACCGGGCGAGCAGTGTCTGGCATCATTGAACGTAAAAAAGGCGACCATCAGGTCGCCTTTTTGTTGTAGTTACGTTCTGTTAATCCCGCTCGCCGCTGAACGCCATCAGCAAACTCAGCAGATTGATGAACAGGTTGTAGATGTTCAGGAACAATCCCAGCGTCGCCATCACGTAATTGGTTTCGCCGCCATGCACGATGCGGCTGACGTCATACAGGATGTAGGCCGAGAAGATCAGCACGGCGATCGCGGAAATGGTCAGCGACATCGCGGGCACCTGGAAGAACAGGTTCGCCAGCGAAGCGACGATCAGCAGGATCAGCCCGATGAACAGGAACTTGCCCATGAAGCTGAAGTCCTTCTTGGTCACTGTGGCGATGGTGGCCAGCGAGAAGAAGATGATCCCGGTGCCGCCAGCGGCCATACCCACCAACTGCGCGCCATTCTTCAGATGCAGCGCCACTTGCAGGATAGGGCCGAGGAACACGCCGGCCACGAAGGTGAAGCCCAGCAGGGCCACGATACCCCACACGCTGTTGCGCAGCGCGCCAACGGCGAACATCAAGCCGATCATCGTGCCGAACATCAGCAGAGAGAAGACGATCGGATGTTGTGCCATGAACGAGAAGTCGGTGGACAAGCCGACCAGCGCGCCGATGACGGTCGGGATCATCGTCAGCGCCAGCATCATGTAGGTGTTGCGCAGCACCTTGTTCTGTTCGGTGGCAATTGTGCCGGTTTGGCTTATGGTTTGGATTTGCATGTGTAGCCTCCTAAGTTAAACGTTTAAACAACAGCGAGAGTAAGAGTAGCGAAGTGCGAAGAAAGTTTCAATCTTGCATGTGATAGGGGTATTATCTGATGGAACAACTGATATGACTACTAGCCATCTGACTAACCCAGCAAAAGACGCTGGGCAAGTCATTGGTTATAGCCATTCGACTAAGCGCGATAAAACATGCGCTAAGTCGCTGGTTATGGCGGAAGCGGTGAGATTCGAACTCACGGAGGACTTTCATCCTCGCTAGTTTTCAAGACTAGTGCCTTCAACCGCTCGGCCACGCTTCCAGAAATATTTAGTACTCGATGCTCTTGCCAGTTAACAGTCATGTAGGGTGCGTCACACGTACCATGGTGCGCATGGCGCACCCTACGGGTTGGTGCTTTCAACCGCTTTGACCATTTTCATGCGGCTATACCGCACAGAAAATTGCATCCCTTTGGAACTGCCAGCCCTCCAAGGCCGCGCATTTTGAACCAAGCCGCCGGTCATGTCCAGAAAAACGCCAGGAAAATGTCAGTCGCGCACGCAGTCCGCCCAGTTATTGGGGGTTTCGTACAGGCGCACCTGTTCCAGGCGCAGATGGTTGCCGTAGATGTCCTGATAGGCGGGGTCGAGAATATCGAAGGCGACTCGGGCGAGATTTTCTGCGGTGGGAACGACATCGAGGATGACGGTCTTGTGATTCGGCAAGCTCGCCAGAAAGTTACACACCGGTTTGTCGCCGCGCCACACCAGAAAGGCGTGATCCCAGCCATCCACCAGTTTTTCCCTGGCGATGCGCTTCACATCGGTGAAGTCCATCACCATGCCCTGTTCGGACCGTCCTTCGTCAGTGATGATGTCTCCGGACAGGGTGATCTCGATCGCATAGCGATGGCCGTGCAGATGTTTGCATTGGCTGTTGTGGTTGGGAATGCGGTGTCCGGCATCGAATTCCAGGCGTCGGGTGATGAGCATGATGGTCTGGTCAGTTTGAATGGCGCGAATTATAGCTTGAAGCGCGGTTATTCATCGGGATCGCTATGAACCGTTCGTCCCGAGTGGGAGCAGAGCGCTGTATCAAGGGATGGAAGTCATGTTGCCTTGGATGGTTCGATACGGCCTACGGCCTACTCACCACGAACGGTTTCTATGGCCGGAACGTTCTGACCGCATTTCTAAAAGTGCGCAACGATAATTCATCATGCACATCACCGTAGCGTAACGCGCTGTAACGCACTGCGAGATCATGAATGGTGTCGGCGAATTCGGGCCGGACAGCGGCAATGCGCGCGGCGTAGTCCAGCGCGCCTTCATGCGCGGCGCGAGGCAGTCCCTTGCGCGCTAATTTTTTGCATAGCCTGAGCCATGCCGCTTGCACCTTGTCCGGTCGTCTTTTGTAAAGGTGGCGCAGCATGAACAGGGCGAACAGACCGATCAACAATCCTGATCCCGCCGCCATGTTCATCGCCATCGGC
>JBDTPM010000221.1:0-4741 GCA_039932695.1 Gallionella sp.
CCGGCCTGGCCGAAGGCCAGCCTGTCCTGAGCTTGTCGAAGGGCCGGAATGACGGCAGGTGTGTCGCGAATTAAGTAAAGATCAATAATCAGTCTGAATTAACAAACATCGTCTACTCCAGACCAGTAGTCAACAGTGATTCGGATTGAAGCGAGTGACCGCCATTGTATGTTAAGCGGCCGTTGGACAACCAGTTACAATATGGAATTGAAGGACAGCAGAGTCCCAATAGCAGTCGTTTAGAACTCGTCTCCAATGTGTTAGTAACAAGTGATTATGCTGCAAGACACAGAATTGAAATGCGGAGTTTATTATTTCATAGAAGGTTTCAATGAGTTTAAATTTCACGAAATTGATGCGCTTAGTCACTCACATTATGCTGCCATGCCTCAGTGCCTGCAGTCTAGGCCAGGATGATGCTGATTACACATCGTTCGCTGTTCCATCCCCATCTGGTGCCTCCTCAATCGCTAGACATGTTCATGGGTTGGAGCAGCTGACTTACAATCTGCAATTGAACACATCACATGGGGGTGATTCGACTTCAACACAAAACCTTCTTCCGCATGATGTCGATCTAACAGGTTCTGATGCCGCTATTTTTGCTTGGGATGGCGATAATCATCTCACTGTTGGTTGGCCAGATGGATTCAAACCAATCCACGGATTAAAGCGTGTGGGGGATATTGATATATCTTATAGATCGTATGAACCTGATATCGATCGTATATCAAGCCATAATTTACATAATCTTCGATTGCATAACACTACTGTTAGTTTCAAAGAGTTAGATCTTCAGGATGATAATGCTCGCTATGTGGCCACTAACGAGCCAGTGCCAAATATTAAGTGCATTGTTGAAATCAGCGGATTAGATGGCGAGGCATATGAAGGTGTCTCTGTTCAAATAATTGGCAATGGAATTGGACGTGCTGGAGATAAATATCCAAGTCTCGGCATGGTTAGCGTGGATTTTATTTTCAAAAAGGCAGTCAGTCAGTATGCCTCTCTAACACCAACGCAAGCAAAACTAAGTTCAATTTACCCTCACTTTCCTTATGATAGTCATCCACCAGCGACAACTGTTATACCGACGCAAACAAAGCAGTCACTTTCATACCCTTCTTTTGGCCTTTCAGATGCTTTAAATATTTTTGACTTACTCCAAAAAGGGAAGCTTGAAATGAAAGTGGGATTGAACTTCGGACAGGAAATTCTCTACTACGAAGCAGATGTTAATCTCAGCAGGGATATTATCGATAAATTTAATGCATGTTCTGCTAAGACAAATATTTATTACTCACCTTCAGATATTTATAGCACACTTTTTCAAATACCATACTCACCCAAAGACGTGACTGGTGAGGCAACTTCTTCCCTCAACAAGGCTACAGATGTGATTCCAGCATTCCATGTTGGTGAATCGTTCGACGATTTCATGGCAGATATAAAGAAGCGGGGATACAAGAACTCCATCATTGATACACATAGTAGATCGGCCAATGGGGAGGTGACTAGGGTATCACTTGGTTCCAGCGGCATCAGTCTGTTCTTTGCAAATGTAGGTAACCACGAACTTGAGACAATTCGATATGACCAACCTTACTCTGGCAAGGTAAGAGGGATTGGTTTAGGTGACAGGTTGGACTATCTAAATAATGTGTTGGGAAGCCCAGTAAAAGCACCATCGAAATTCGCCGACAAGAGTGTTTACATATACACGGGGGTTAGCAACCGATATGACCGCTTTGATATCGGTGATGATGTGGTTAAAACTATATTCGTGATCAGATAGGTAGAAAATGTACTGTTTTTTTACTTGTCTGAACGGCGGCTTTCTGGAAATCTGAACGGCAGCAACGGGCACCGAGTTGCCCGTTAACGATCACTTCGCATTGAGTCCGCTCTTGAATTCACCCCGGACATTCTCACTCTTGATATTTGGCATGGTTCACGGCAGGATGCGGTTATTAAGATAATTTTTCTATACCTTCGTCAGGCAGCACATTACATAAAGAGGAGAATCATGAAGATGATATTCGTAGTGGTTGGGGCAGCGGTTGGCTTGCTGCTTGTCCGTGTTTTCATGCTCGACACAATCGAGGAAATCGGGTGGCGCATGTTTTGGAACGCGATATTCAAAGGGAACATCAGCACAAATGGCATAGGGAGGGTAATTGAATCGGCGACCTTTACCAAATCCGTCGTAGGAATGGCGGTCGGAGGTATTCTTGGCTTGCTCGCCGCCACCAAATTTGCCACAACAAAGAACAGTGGCAAGTAATTCTCATCTATTTATCGTTTGGCTTTTCTTTGACCCGGATAATCATTCAACATTGCCATGTGTTTGTAATATGGCAAAACCTGGTCCCATCCCCAGCCGTGATTGCCCTGCTCCCGCCATTTTTCAAAATCGCGCTGCTGCCCGCGCATGTAGATCATGCCGTTGATCGATGAGCTTCCGCCCAACACCCGGCCACGGGGATAGCCGATGGCGCGCCCGTTCAAGCCGGGTTCGGGTTCGGTCTTGAAGCACCAGTCGGTACGGGGGTTGCTGATGCAATACAGATGCCGACCGGGATATGTATCCACAGATAATTATCCTTGCCGCCCGCTTCCAGCATCAACACCTTGATGTCGGGGTCGCCGGACAGGCGATTGGCACAGCACGCAGCCGGCTGTGCCGCCGCCGATGATGATGTAGTCGTAACTGCCGATAGAGGTATTCGTGTCAATGCTGCGAATTCACTTCGGCCGGTTGCTGCCCGACACGATCTTGTATTCCAGCAAGCGGCATTCGATCGCGCCGTTGAACAGCGGCGTGCGCTTCGAGGGCGACAACCGCATCAGTTTCAAAATGGCCTTGTCGGCAGTAAACAGGTAGGCCGTCCAGCCGCCGAATTTCTTTTTCAGCGCATCGCCCAGTTTCGGGTACAGCTCGGCCAGCTCATCCAGTTCGCCCATGCGCTCGCCATAGGGCAGATTCGCCACCAGCATGCCCTGATCAGCGGGCGCGGATATCTCCAGGATATTGGCTTGCTTGAGTTCCACGCATTCCGACAGTCCGGCTTCTTCCAGATTGAGCAACGCAGCCTTCAGCGCATCGCCATACAGATCGCTGCCGTAAAGTTCCAGCGGCTTGACCGGCAACTGTGCGGCGATCGCCTGTTCGCGCATCTTGTTCCATAACACCGCATCGAAATTCTTCAGCTTCTCGAACGCGAAACTGCGCGCAATGCCGGGCTGGATGTTCAGCGACATCTGCGCCGCTTCGATCAGGAACGTGCCGCTGCCGCACATCGGGTCGAGCAGCGGCGTGCCCGGCTGCCACTTCATCAGGCGCAAGATGCCCGCGGCGAGATTCTCGCGGATCGGCGCGATGTTGGTGTGTGACCGCACGCCGCGCTTGAACAGCGCGTCACCGGAAGTGTCCAGATACAGCATCAACTTGTCGTCCTCGATGAACACATGGATGCGTATATCCGGGTCCAGTGTGTCCACACTGGGGCGCTCGTTGCAGTGCGCGCGAAAGCGGTCGCACACCGCATCCTTGACCAGCAGCGTGATGTATTCCAGACTTTTCAGCGGGCAGCGTATCGCCGTGGTGTTCACGCGTATCGTGTGGGTGACATCGAACCAGTGTTGCCATTGCAGGCCGAACACCGCCTGATAGATATCCTGCTCGCTGCGATAGGTCGTATCTTTGACGCGCCACAGGATGCGGCTGGCGATGCGGTTTTCCAGATTTGCGCGATAGCACAGCGGCCAGTCGCCGGAGAAATGCACGCCGCCCTCGACGCTGCGCACCTGTTGTGCACCCAGCGTGACAAGGTCGTCATTCAGAATGGCTTCAAGGCCGCGCGGACAGGGGGCGAAAAAATCAGGCATGGCATTAATACAAACGTTTTATAAAAACCGCATCGCCTCTTGTAGGAGCGAGCTTGCTCGCGAAAACGAGTGAAGCAATTTTCACCAAAACGAGGCGCTTGCGGCGAGTTTCGAGGAATGGCGAAAATACGGGTTCGGCAGTATACGGCAATTCGCGAGCAAGCTCGCTCCTACAGGGACTATCCGCACTTTTTGAAATGTCCTGATTAGAAAGGTTTTACGGTGACCAGTATGACGATGGCCATCAGCACCAGCACCGGGATCTCATTGAACCATCGATAAAAGATATGTCCGCGCGTATTCCGGTCGGCGGCGAATTGTTTGACCAGCACGCCGCAGTAGTAGTGATACGCGATCAGCACCAGCACCAGCACCAGCTTGGCGTACATCCACCCACCGGTAATGCCGTAACCCAGCCACAACCACAGGCCGAAGCCCAAGGCCAGCCAGGCGATCGGCGTGACGAAACGATACAGCTTGCGCTCCATCATCTTGAGCCGCGCGATCTCGGCCGGCTCGGTTGCCATCGCGTGATTCACAAAAATGCGCGGCAAATAGAACAACCCGGCGAACCAACTCACGACGAAGATGATGTGAAACGCCTTAACCCATAACATGACGATGTTCCTTAACGTGTTTCTATAATTTCGGCATTCTAATCTTGAGAGGCTGCTGTTTGCCAAAACAGTTATTGCGAACAGCTTCGTAGGGTGCAATAAGCGAAGCGCATTGCACCAAATAAAATCACATCCGGCGCAATGCCCGTTGGTTATTGCGCCCTACGGGTTCTAGCTCATTCCGCCAAGGCTCGCTCTTATTTCGAGAGCCGCCGCCGGAACAACACCAGCGACAC
>JBDTPM010000222.1:0-2243 GCA_039932695.1 Gallionella sp.
TGGGGCGAGGGGATTGTGGTAACAGTACTTCAGCCTGCTGCCAGAGCTTTGCTTCCACCGCTTTCTCATTAGGTAATCCGCTGATGCCGCAATAGCGCGCCAGCACGCGCTTGACGTTTCCGTCGAGTATCGCGCGGCGTTCATGCCAGGCCAGCGCACAGATGGCGGCTGCCGTGGAACGTCCGATGCCGGGCAGTTCAAGTATCTGTTCGAATTCGCGCGGGAATTCGCCGTGATGTTTTTCCACGATGATCTGCGCGGCACTGTGCAGATTGCGGCCGCGCGCGTAGTAGCCGAGGCCGCTCCAGTGCGTTAGCACTTGCTCTTCGCTGGCGGCGGCGAGTGCGGCGATAGTTGGAAACGAGGCGATGAAGCGCTGGTAATACGGAATGACGGTGGCGACCTGAGTCTGTTGCAGCATGATCTCGGACAGCCACACATGGTATGCATTCGCGGATTGCCAAGGCAGGTCGTGGCGGCCATGTTGACGCTGCCAGGCGATGAGTCGGGAGGAGAAGCTACTTACTCCCTCTCCCCAACCCTCTCCCACATGGGGAGAGGGAGTATCCACTGCACGCATTACACTCTACCCCTCTCCCTCAATGGAGAAAGTTGGGAGAGGGTGCTCGTCATCTGAACAAACCCTTCAAACCCTTCTTCAACTCTTCCTGCACCTTGGTCTTGGCGTCTTCTTTCACCTTGGTCTTCACTTCTTCCTTTTTCTCGTTCAGTTTTTGCCTGGCGATATCGGTGATGATTGCACCGTAATCCACCTTGAACTTGAGTGCGTCGAAGGGGCCGCTCACATTTACTGGCAGCGTTACGCTCTTGCCTTGTTCTGTCTTGGCGAGTGCAGCCTTGGCGTTGTAGTTCATGTTGTCGTGCCCGATATCGATGTCGCCATTACCGCTCAGACGCAGCACAGTGGACTTCACCGCGAGGTCGTCGTTATGCGCCACGCCATTGTTCACCTTGAAGCTGGCCTTGAACTCGGTGAATTCGGTCTTCTCGCTCTTGTCCACGCCCAATGTCTGTACCTTGGTGTCCTTGCTGAGATTCTGCAGGCCCTGCACCAGCTTGTTGAGGTTGATGCCTTTGATCGCCCCATTCGCCAGGTTCACCGTCACGTTGCCGTTCAGCGCCTTTTTCAGCGCGCTGACAGTATCACCTTTGGTGGCGAGATCGATCGCGATGTTGCCCTTGCCTTCGGCCAACTCCAGATCTGCGGCATCTTTCAACAGGGGTGCGATGTCGATGCCATTGAGCTTTCCGTTGATGGCGAAACTGGATGTCACAGCGTTCAACGATATCCTGCTATCGATGCTACCGTGATACAGATTTGCGGACAGCGGATTGATATTCACTTTTCCGTCAAGCGCCTTCACATCCACGCGCAACAGCGAGGATTTCACGTTCATCACTTTCAGCGCTGCTATGGTCAGGCGTCCGTCCAGATTGAGCTTGCGCAGTGCGGACAGATCCAGAGGCTGCTCCGGCTGTTTCGATTTTGTCGCGGCGGCAGCAGGTGCTTTCGGCAGATACAGATCGGCATCGAGTTGATCCAGTGCGATATCGAACTTGATCGCCGGATCGGCAAATCCTTTCACGCCGACCGTGGCCTTGACCTGGCTTTGCAACAAACCACCGGCTAGATTCGCCTGTACGGTTTGCTTCAGGGCATCGACCTGCACACTGCCCTTCATCTCGCTGCTCACCGATTTGTTCGGCAACTTGTCTCCGCTGGCATTCACCGCCACGCTGAGGCTACTCAGATCGAATTGCTGCGTCTTGATGTTGCCCGATAGCGGCGAGCTGAGTTTCACCTTGAATGCCTGTTCCGGCTGCTTCACATCCAGATCCAGACTCAACGCGCTGACCTTGAACGATTGCGCGCTGCCTTCCACGCCGGGCAGTGACAGGTTTGCGACTACATTTCCGAAAGCACCATCCATATTGGCATGCAGCGTGACCTTGTCACCGGAATATTTGTCTTTGGTAAGGCTCAGTGACGGCGCATCGAGCCACGAGCCCGCTCACTGGTCTCGATACGCTGGCGGTCAGGTGATTGAGTGATGGGTGCAAGACCCGCTACTCGACCGACGCTCACTGGCGTTGTGTCCATCTCGACGAGTTTCTTGCCAAGGCGCATGCCACCGCGCGTGGCATGGGAGACTTTGTGGGAATGACGGGTGAAAAGTTACTCGCATTTGACAAAACGTTGTTGAAGATGATAATTGAGACTC
>JBDTPM010000223.1:0-4458 GCA_039932695.1 Gallionella sp.
AGTGAGCGAGGAAGCCAACGCAGTTTCACCGATGAAATCGGGTTGGCTGTTCACGTTGAAAGCCCCGTCCTATATGCCGATCATGCAATACGCCGACAATCGTGCGCTGCGCGAAAAAATGTATCGAGCTTACGGTACGCGCGCCAGCGAGTTTGGCAAACCGGAATTGGATAACACCAGGCTGATGGATGAAATTGTCAAGCTGCGCGGCGAGGAAGCACAGTTGCTCGGTTTTGCCAGCTTCGGCGAATTGTCGCTGGCCAGCAAGATGGCGAATTCACCGCAACAGGTGGTCGAGT
Organism: Gallionella sp.; assembly: GCA_039932695.1. GTDB lineage: Bacteria > Pseudomonadota > Gammaproteobacteria > Burkholderiales > Gallionellaceae > Gallionella. Next base: position 300 of record JBDTPM010000223.1, read on the forward strand.
TCATGCGCGAACTGGCGCAGCGTGCGCGGCCCTTCGCCGATCGCGATCTGGCGGAATTGCGCGAATTCGCACGGGCTGAGTTGGGTATATCTGATATGCAATCCTGGGATGTGGGCTATGCCAGCGAAAAACTCCGCGAGCAACGCTACGCATTCTCCGATCAGGAGGTGAAACAGTATTTCCCCGAAGATGCGGTGTTGCCCGGCATGTTCAAACTGGTCGAGACGCTGTATGGCTTGCAAATCAAAGCGGCCAGCGCACCGGTCTGGCATGATGACGTGCGCTTCTTCGATATTCGCGATGACCGCGAGCAACTGGTCGGCCAGTTCTATCTCGATATGTATGCGCGCAACAGCAAGCGCGGCGGTGCATGGATGGACGATGTGATCACGCGCCGACGTCTTCCTTCCGGCATCCAGACCCCGGTCGCGTACCTGAACTGCAATTTCTCCGCGCCGATAGGTGGAAAGCCCGCCGTGTTCACCCACGACGAGGTGATCACGCTGTTCCACGAATTCGGCCACGGTCTGCATCATCTGCTCACCGAGGTGGAAGATCTCGGCGTGTCCGGCATCAACGGTGTGGAATGGGACGCGGTCGAACTGCCCAGCCAGTTCATGGAGAATTTCTGCTGGGAGTGGGAGGTGCTGAGCGGCATGACGCGCCACGCCGACACCGGAGAGATGCTGCCGCGCGCATTGTTCGACAAGATGCTCGCCGCGAAAAATTTCCAGAGCGGCTTGCAGACCCTGCGCCAGATCGAATTTTCGCTGTTTGACATGCTGATGCACAGCAATTTCGAGGCGGGCGGCGGCAAGAGTATCCTGCAACTGCTCGATGAAGTGCGTGCCGAAGTCGCGGTGTTGATCCCGCCCGCGTTCCACCGTTTCCCGCACAGCTTCTCGCACATCTTCGCCGGCGGCTATGCGGCGGGCTATTACAGCTACAAGTGGGCGGAAGTACTGTCTGCCGATGCATACAGTCTGTTCGAGGAGAACGGCGTGCTGAATCCGGATGTCGGCGCGCGCTTCCGCGGCGAGATCCTGGCGATGGGCGGCAGCCGCGATGCGATGCAATCGTTCGCGGCATTCCGTGGCCGTGAGCCTAGCCTGGATGCGCTGTTACGTCATAATGGGCTGATCGAGCAAACATGATACGCAGGGAGGAAAAATGAAGCGCATCGTATTGTCACTGTGTTGTCTGGCATTTATGTCATTATTTGCGCAAGCTGGCGAGCTGTACCGCTGGGTGGATAAGGCCGGCAGGATGCATTACGGCGATGTGCCGCCGGCAGATGGAACACAGGTTGAGATCAGGAAATTTTCTGCCGGCAAAATATCGAACGAATATATCCCCTATGAAACACGCAATGCGCAGTTGAATTTCCCGGTCACCTTGTACGTCGGGATTAGCTGCGGCGAGATCTGTAATCAGGCGCGCAGTTTGTTGAACAAGCGCGGCATCCCGTTCGCTGAAAAGGAGCTGCGCATCAAGGAAGATATAGACGCATTCAGGAAGCTTACCGGCAGTGAGGGCGTGCCTACCCTTGCGGTGGGGAAGACCTATTTGCAAGGATTCCAGTCCGGCCAGTGGCACAGCGAGCTCGATATCGCAGGCTATCCGAAGATCCCGCCGTATCGCGCACCCAATATACAGCCAGCCACGCCTGCGGCCGAAACCCCCGTTACTTCGGAGTATCCGATCGAACCATGAAGCTGGCTACATGGAACGTCAACTCGCTGAAAGTGCGATTGCCGCATGTGCTGGACTGGCTGGCCGCGAATCCGGTCGATGTGATGTGCCTGCAGGAAACCAAACAGCAGGACGCGGATTTTCCGCAGGCAGCATTGCAGGCAGCGGGTTATCACAGCATCTACAGCGGGCAAAAGACCTATAACGGCGTGGCGATCCTGAGCCGCACACCGGCCAGCGAAGTGCAACACGGCATACCCGATCATGACGACGAGCAGAAGCGCGTCATCACCGCCACCTTCGGCGATATACGAGTGGTCGATGTCTACATCCCTAATGGTCAAGCCGTCGATTCCGACAAGTACCAATACAAACTCAAATGGCTGTCCGCGCTGCACGACTGGCTGCAACAGGAACTGGCGCGTCATCCAAAACTGGTATTGCTCGGCGACTACAACATCGCGCCGGAAGACCGCGATGTGCATGATCCTGTTGCATGGCAGGGTAATGTTCTGGTCAGCGAAGCGGAACGTTCGAAATTTCAAAGCCTGGTACAGCTCGGCCTGCACGACAGCTTCCGCCTGTTCGAGCAGCCGGAAAAATCCTACACCTGGTGGGACTACCGGATGATGGCGTTCCGCCGCAACCACGGTTTGCGCATCGACCACATTCTGATCAGTGAAGCGCTGGTCGTGCAATGCAAAAGCTGCGTGATCGACAAAGCCCCGCGCAAACTGGAACGGCCTTCGGATCACACGCCGGTGGTCGTTGAATTGTAGGAGTGCAATAACCCCCTCTCCCCTTGTGGGAGAGGGTTGGTGAGAGGGGTAGCCTGACGAATGAACTAATACCGCCGGGGGTAGCCCGGCAGCAAGTTACCTTTCTTGTCTTGCCAAGAAAGGTAACCCAAAGAAGGCGCCCCCGGTTTGCCGCCCCTGCGGGGTACCCTGCGTTGCTCGACTGGTCAGGCGGCTGCGGAACTCGCACTACGTGCTCAGACATAACCAGCGACTTGGCTGGCGTAGTTTGCCAGCTTAGTCGAATGGCTATGCAAAGCACCTCGCCGAAATCCTCTGACCAGTCTGCGCTACTCGGCGGCGCACAGGGGAAGGTAAGACGAAAGCCAAAACCTATATGGATGGCAACAAATTGCCATCCATACCGAATAAGATAGGCAAGACAATTCGACTCCGGAAAACTCCTGCGCATATGGCAACGAATAAGAATCAGCACTTTGTGCCTCGATGCTACTTGCGCCCATTCACGATTGATTCTGCTAACTTGGCAATCAATCTGTTCAATATTGATCGTCTGAAGTTCATTGAGTGCGCGTCCGTTAAGCATCAATGCTCCGGCGATTATTTCTATGGGGAAGACTTAGGTCTTGAAAAAGCGCTTCAGTTTACAGAGGGTTCCTATGCTGCAGCCCTGCGAGAGATTCTCAAGCCAAACTACAATTTGACAGACTCTCACCGCAAATTGCTTCGGCGTTTCTGGTTGCTGCAACACATGCGAACTGAAGCGGCTTCAAGACGTGCTATAGAGATGACTGAGGCAATGGGGGATGTCATCGGTGGCGAAGCCTCCAGTTTCCGGCTTGGCATACGCGAGGCCGTTCAAGATGCAATGCGAGCATTTGTCGAGCGAATGGATATGGTCGATGATCTTAAGATATGCCTTCTACGGAATCGAACAGCAATCCCGTTTATTACATCGGATGACCCGGCAGTGCTAACCAATCGATGGTACTTAGTGGATAGAAGAACTAGGGGAGCGTCCTTCGGGCTACAGTCTGCAGGCAACCTTCTACTGCTTCCGCTAAGCCCAAAAGTTTTGTGCATTGGATATGACGGTGATGTTTACAGCGTCCCACACAAAGGAGGTTGGGCAGACGTAAGACATGATAAGGATATTCAAGCATTAAACCAACATCAGTTATTGAATTGTCGAGCAAATATCTTCATTCACGACCAGGTTCATGCGCGAGGGGTGCATGATGCTTATAGTAGGATCGCACCGCTTCGCCCGAGCGCAAGACATAAAATTAACTATGCGGTGCTTGATCGTCATGAGGGGGACATCACTCGCTATCGCGTGGTTGATCGCACTCTCGCGGGTGAGCACCAAGAGGCGCTAATTCACACACAGGCCGTTCATGCCATCCCCAGCGCGTGGCCAAGGCAAATTCTATGGAGACCAAAGGGTATCGTGTTCACGAATGGCACCGGCATTGGGTATATGAGACGGGCTTTGGTTGAGTTGGGAATCTATGAAGGCTTTCAAAAGGAGTTGGTGAGCCAAACCAAATGATGCTGCGTTTGAGCGGCATCATATTTTGATTTTAGGCTTTTGAATTGCATTTCCGCTTTTTTCCCCTGTGCGCCGCCTCGATCAGTCGCAAGCAAGTGGAGATTTAGGCGAGCACTGTTCGAGTCCCGCAGTGGGGCGCGGGGTGTGCGCCCCGCCA
>JBDTPM010000224.1:0-3607 GCA_039932695.1 Gallionella sp.
AGTGTGGACGATACCGAAAGTCATGCGGAATTCGCCAAGAAATACCATCTGCCGTTTCCGTTGCTGGCTGATAAGACAACCGAAACCGCGGCGCGTTATGGCGCCCTGATGAACCTGGGTTTTATTAAAGTCGCGCGGCGATATACGTTTCTGATCGATCCTCAGGGAAATGTCGGCAAGGTGTATCTGAGCGTCGAAACCTCGCGCCATTCGAAACAAATTATTGAAGATCTGCAAAAACTGACGACAGGGAGCAAGACGTAATGTGGTGCAAGGTAAATTTGTTTATGGCATGGTTCTTCATCCCTCAGACGCTGGCAATGGGCTGGGTGGCCGCAATCGGACGCGTCGTGCTCGAGCTGCTCGGCGTCGATACGCATGAGGGAGATATCCCGGGCCGCTTGGTGGGCGCGTTGTTGCTGTTCGGAGCAGTGTATACAGTGCTGCATTTCCGAGGTTCCTTGCCGCCGGAGGGCAAACCCGGGGGGAATGGTTTCCGTTTCGGCCATCGTCTGGTACTTGCGGGGAATCTGTTGGCGGCTCTGCTGTTCATCTTTCAGCTCACCAATTCTCTGATCGACAACCGCGATGTGCTGATGGTGCTGAACAAATTCACCACCGCGTTCGGCTACTGGGTCATGGCCTTCTGGGTGGTGGGCTTTTCTTTTCTCTATCAATCTTCTCTGCCCAAGAAATAGTTCACCGCCATGCCATTCATCACTTTGGACAAGGCCTGCCTTGCATTCGGGCACGTCGCTTTGCTGGATCATGCGGATTTTCAACTCGATGAGGGCGAGCGTGTCGGGCTGATCGGGCGCAATGGCGGGGGCAAGTCCAGCATGATGCGCGTGCTGGCCGGACAAGGTAATCTCGACGATGGCCTGGTGTGGCGCCAGCCTACCGCGCGTATCTGCTACGTCAGCCAGGAGCCGGTACTGGATGCCGATGACACGGTGTTCGATGCCGTGGCCAAGGGCGTGGGAGCCATGCAAAAATTGCTGCATGATTACCATCATGTCTCGCATCAGATATCCGAACCGGATGCAGATGTGGACAAGCTGCTGGAAGAGATGCAGCACTTGCAGACCCAACTCGAAGCACAGGACGGCTGGTCGGTGCAGGCGCGCATCGAGACCGCAATCACCAAATTGGAACTGGACGCTGAAAAGCGCATCGGCGATATGTCCGGCGGACAGCGCAAGCGCGTTGCTTTGGCGCAGGCGCTGGTGGCCGAGCCGGATGTGCTGATACTCGATGAGCCGACCAACCATCTGGACTTCGCCTCGATCGAATGGCTGGAAGGGCTGCTGAATAATTTTCTCGGTGCAGTATTGTTCGTCACTCATGACCGGCGTTTCCTGGACAATGTCGCGACCCGCATCGTCGAACTGGATCGCGGCACGCTGGCGAGTTTCCCCGGAAATTTCTCCGCCTATCAGGCGATCAAGGAACGCATGCTCAGCGACGAGGCGGTGGTGAACGCCAAGTTCGACAAGGTGCTGGCTCAGGAAGAGGTGTGGATACGCCAGGGCGTCAAGGCCCGCCGCGTACGCAACGAGGGACGCGTGCTGCGCCTGGAACAGTTGCGCCGCGAGCGCGCCGCGCGCCGCGAGAAAGTCGGCAAGGTCGAGATGAGCGTGGACACCGGCGAGCGTTCCGGCAAGCTGGTCGCGGAGTTGAGTAACGTCTGCAAATCGTATGGCGGGCGCAGGATCATCGATGATTTTTCCTGCCGCATCCAGCGCGGCGACAAGATCGGCCTGTTGGGGCCTAACGGCTGTGGCAAGAGCACGTTGCTCAAGATCATCCTGGGTGAGTTGCAGCCGGACAAAGGACAGGTGAAACTGGGCACGAAGATTACGGTGGCTTATTTCGACCAGTTGCGAGCGCAACTCAATGATGACGCAACGCTCGCCGACACCATCAGCCAAGGGTCGGATTTCGTCGAGATCGGCGGACAGAAGAAACACGTCATCAGCTACCTCGGTGATTTTTTGTTCGCTCCGGAACGCGCACGTTCGCCGGTGAAGAGTTGCTCAGGAGGCGAACGCAATCGTTTGCTGCTGGCACGATTGTTCACCCAGCCTGCCAACGTGCTGGTGCTCGACGAACCGACCAACGACTTGGACATCGAGACGCTGGAGCTGCTCGAAGAGTTGCTTGCGCAATACGACGGCACGCTGTTTCTGGTCAGCCATGACCGCGCCTTTCTCGATAATGTGGTGACACAGGTGATCGCATTCGAGGGTGACGGCAAGCTGATCGAATATGTCGGCGGCTATGAGGACTGGGTGCGGGTCAAGAAATATCAGGCTGGAGTTGCGGCTGCGAAACCCGCCGTTGTCACGCCGTTACGTGCGGCTGTTGCCACAGCCGAAAAAGCCAAGCCTGCCAACAAGCTTGGTTTCAAGGATGCGCGCGAACTGGAAGAATTACCCAAGCGCATCGAAGCGTTGGAGCGGGAGCAGGTCGACATTTCCGCGCTGCTTGCAGATGGCGCAATCTATCGAACCGACACCAAACGCGCCAAGCAACTGCAAACTCGCAGCGAAGAGATCGATGCGGAAGTATTGACCGTGATGTCGCGTTGGGAAGAACTGGAAAAAAGGAAAGGTTGAATCGCTATGCGTATCCTTCATGCCATGCTTAGAGTCGGGAATCTGGACCGTTCCATAGCCTTCTACACAGAAGTGCTGGGAATGAAACTTCTACGCAGGAACGATTATCCGGATGGGAAGTTCACGCTGGCATTCGTCGGTTACCAGGATGAAAAAGAGGGTGCTGTGATAGAGCTTACCTACAATTGGGGTGTTGAGAGATATGATTTGGGGTCGGGTTACGGCCATGTTGCGATCGAGGTCGATGACGCGTACAAGGCATGTGAACTGGTCAAGCAAAAAGGCGGTGTGGTTGCCAGGGAACCTGGGCCGATGAAACATGGCACGACTGTCATTGCCTTCGTGTCCGACCCCGATGGTTACAAGATCGAATTTATCCAAAAGAAAGCATAAGCACGCAGGATACTCATCCTGGCAAGAAATCCCGGACACTTGTATAACGGGCTTTGGTTCCAACTGCTGAAGCAAGCAAACTTGGCCCGACTGCCCGAGCGCAACCAAATCCTGTAGAGCGAGAATGTGAATTTTGCCGCTTATCCTGATGAAACCACCGTTCATTCCCCCAGGTTTTGACTCAATCGCAGCTTTAGAATACTCTGCATCCACTTGGCAAACTTGCTGAAAGGCAAGGGCGCAAAGTCACCGGCCTAAGGGAAACTACGGTAGCGGGACTGCGACATGGAAGTTCTTCCGTGTGCATGACCACTCCCCTCCTGAGCCGTTTGAAAAGATGGATAGGAGAGCAAAATGACTAGCGCCACTTCTGGTTCCTTTTTCATTCAAGCGCAAGCAACGATACTGCGCCTATGCTTGGGATTTGCTCTGTTTGGGTCGGCTGTTGAGATACATGCCGCACAGCCAGAAGCGGATCCTTTTGTTGCTCCGGGTTTTGATCTGTTAACGATCAAGATTGCGCGCTCCGACACCGCACACGACAGATCAGGACTGGCCGAAACATCGCGCTTGCCTGACTACTTTAAAACCAAAAC
>JBDTPM010000225.1:0-27984 GCA_039932695.1 Gallionella sp.
CATAAAAACGGGGAAGCAAACTTGACGTCTGCTTCCCCGTCATTCCTTCCAAAAATCCTACTTCTTCCTGTTCTCGATCATCTCATGCACGATAGGCGCAAGAATGATTTCCAGCGCATAACTCATTTTGCCACCGGGCACGACCAGTGTATTGGCGCGGGACATGAATGAATTCGGGATCATCGTGAGCATATATGGGAAATCCACGCCCTTCGGATCACGGAACCGGATCACCACGAAGCTCTCATCCGGTGTCGGGATATCGCGCGCGATGAAAGGGTTCGAAGTATCTACCGTCGCGACGCGCTGAAAGTTGATGTGGGTACGCGAAAATTGCGGGGTGATGAACTTAATATAATCCGGCATGCGTCGCATGATGGTGTCTACCGTCGCTTCCGCCGAATAGCCCCGTTCCGCGCCATCACGGTGGATCTTCTGGATCCATTCCAGATTGACCACCGGCACCACGCCGATACCCAGATCGACAAACTTGCCCGCATCGTACTTTTCATCCCTGGCCAGCCCATGCAGGCCTTCATAGAACAGCAGGTCTGAATTCTCTTCGATATCTTCCCACGGCGTGAAGACACCCGGCTTCAGTTCGGTCAGGCCAAAGTGCTTGTTATGCAGAACGGCCTCTTCTTCGCTATGCACGTAGTAACGGCGTTTGCACATACCGGTTTCACCATAGGTCTTGAACATCTCCTCGATCTTGTCGAAGTGGTTCGCTTCCGGACCGAAGTGGCTAAAGGTATTGTTGCCGGCTTTGGCGGCGGCGGCGGCGGCGGCGCGAAACGCCATACGATCGAGGCTGTGCAGGCTGTCCCCTTCAATGATCGCCGCATGAATTCCCCTTTCGCCACGGTCTGGACTTCTACGCTCGATCGTGGGGGGAGAATTATTTGACTGCTTTCGTTTTTCACGGCGGAACAGATTTTCAAAGGCACGTTTGACCGTAGTAGTGCCTGCGCCGGAAGAGCCGGTGACAGCGATGACGGGATGCTTGCGGGACATGGTATGAAACTCCTGGGCAGATTAATAAATTTTGAGGGGCGATTCTATAACAGAATGGCTTTTGAGCGTAGCAGTAGGGATGTCGCTATAATGCCGCACTAGAAAATTCAACCATCATGCAGCTACCATGCAACCCGACTACGATCACCGAACCATAGACAGGCAAGCCCAGAACGAGTGGGAGCAAAGTCAGGCGTTCCGCGCCAAGAAGGACACGAGCAAGCCCAAGTATTACTGCCTGTCGATGTTCCCCTACCCTTCCGGCAAGCTGCACATGGGCCATGTGCGCAACTACACGATAGGCGATGTGCTGTCCCGCTACCACCGCATGAAAGGATTCAACGTGTTGCAGCCGATGGGCTGGGATGCGTTCGGCCTGCCTGCGGAGAATGCGGCGATCCAGAACAAGGTGCCGCCCGCGCAGTGGACTTACGACAACATCGCCTACATGAAGCAGCAGCTCATGTCGCTGGGCTTTGCCATCGACTGGGAGCGCGAGCTGGCGACCTGCAAGCCGGATTACTACAAGTGGAACCAGTGGTTGTTCCTGCGCATGCTGGAGGCAGGCATCGCTTACAAGAAAACGCAGGTGGTGAACTGGGATCCGGTCGACCAGACCGTGCTGGCCAACGAGCAGGTGATAGACGGGCGCGGCTGGCGCACCGGCGCGCTGGTGGAGAAGCGCGAGATCCCCGGCTATTACCTCGGCATCACGCAATACGCCGAAGCGTTGCTTGCCGATCTCGACAAGTTGCCGGGTTGGCCCGAGCGCGTCAAGACGATGCAGGCCAACTGGATAGGCAAGAGCTTAGGCGTGCGCTTTGCGTTTCCCTACACGCTGGATGGCAAGGAAGAAAAGTTGTGGGTCTATACCACGCGCGCCGATACCCTCATGGGTGTTACCTTCGTTGCGGTCGCCGCAGAACATCCGCTGGCCACGCATGCGGCGAAGGGCAATGCGCGGGTCGCAGCCTTCATCGAGAAATGCAAACACGTCTCGGTGATGGAAGCAGACATGGCGACCATGGAAAAAGAAGGCGTCGACACAGGATTGAAAGTCTCGCATCCGCTCTCTGGAGAGCAAGTACCGGTATGGATCGGCAACTATGTACTGATGGGTTACGGCGAAGGTGCAGTGATGGCAGTGCCCGCGCATGATGAGAGGGATTTCGGGTTTGCAAAAAAATATGGTTTACCAATTAAGCAGAGTATCCGCTTGGCAGATAAAACTTTTTCTACTGAGAAGTGGCTAGAGTGGTACGCTGACAAGGAGCTTGTCGTTTGCGTCAACTCCGGCAAATACGATGGCATGAATTACCAACAGGCTGTGGACGCCATTGCCGCCGACCTCAAAGCCAAGAACCTCGGCGACAAGCAAGTGCAATGGCGTCTGCGCGACTGGGGTGTATCTCGCCAAAGATACTGGGGCTGCCCGATCCCGATCATCCATTGCGACACTTGTGGTTCCGTACCTGTTCCCGACGATCAGTTGCCGGTGAAGCTGCCCGAGGACTGCGTACCGGATGGTTCCGGCAATCCGCTGCACAAGCGCGCTGACTTTTTGAATTGCACCTGCCCGAAATGCGGCAAGCCTGCGAAACGCGAGACCGACACGATGGATACTTTTGTGGATTCGAGCTGGTATTACGCCCGCTACGCCAGCAAGTTCAGGAACGATGCGATGGTGGACGATGAGACCAGTTACTGGATGCCGGTGGATCAATACATCGGCGGCATCGAGCATGCGATCTTGCATCTGCTGTACTCGCGCTTCTGGACCAAGGTGATGCACAAGCTTGGCCTGGTGAACTACGACGAGCCTTTTGCAAATCTTTTGACCCAGGGCATGGTGCTCAACCATATCTACTCGCGCCGCACCAACAAGGGCGGCATCGAATATTTTGCGCCGGAAGAAGTAAAACTGAATAAGGATGCGCACGGCAAAGAGCTAGGTTATACGCTGCTTAAGGATGGCCAGATGGTGGACTTCCAGGGCATGGGCACGATGTCAAAATCCAAGCGCAATGGTGTCGACCCGCAAGCCATCATCGACCAGTACGGCGCCGACACCGCGCGGCTGTTCATGATGTTCGCCGCACCCCCGGAACAAACCCTGGAATGGAGCGACTCCGGTGTGGAAGGCGCGTACCGCTTTCTCAAGAGGGTGTGGGCGTATGCTTATGACCAACAACAACCTATTCAGGCTGCTTTGAAGTCAGGGCATACTTGGGGCAACTTAGCTCCATCGCGAAAAAGAGTTCGATTTCAAATTCACAAACTCTTACAGCAAGCCAACTATGATCTCAGGAAGCAACAGTTCAACACTGTTATTTCTTCAGCAATGAAAATGCTTCATGCCTTGGATGACTTGTCTATGGACTATGAACCTGACGAAGTTGGCAAAGGATTCGCTCCCAGTGGTAATACTTACAATGCTTGCGTTTGTGAAGGTTTCGGAATCATTCTGCGCCTGCTCTCACCGATCACTCCGCACATCGCCCACACGTTGTGGAAGGAACTCGGCTATGGCGACGATATTCTCGCTGCTGACTGGCCGGAGCCTCTGGATGATGCATTGGTGCAGGACGAGATCGAGTTGGTGATCCAGGTGAACGGCAAGCTGCGCGGCAATATTCGCGTTGCCAAGGACGCCGACAAGGCGATGCTGGAGCAGTTGGCCATCGCGCACGAAGCGGTACATAAACACCTGGCGGGCGCAACTCCGAAGAAGATCATCATCGTTCCAGGCCGTTTAATCAACATCGTCGCCTAGGAAAATAGCCATGCGCACATCTCCGCAATTGTACGTTCTGCTGCTGACTACTCTGCTGCTGAGCGCGTGCGGATTCCATCTGCGCGGCCAGGTATCGATGCCATTCGAGTCCATATATCTGGATGCGTCCAATCCCAACACACCCCTCATCAGCGAATTGCGACGCAATCTTGAGATCAACCGTGTGGAGCTGGCACAGGCGGCCGATCAAGCCGTGTTGGTGCTTAACATCGTTTCCGAGACCCCTTCCAAGCAGATCCTTTCGCTGGGAGGCGACGGGCGAGTGAACGAATTCCGCTTGTTCTACCGGGTTTCTTTGCGCGCCTACGACCGGCAGCAACAGGACTGGATATCCACCGAGGAGGTCTCGCTGCAGCGCGATTACTCTTATGATGATTCCAGGGTACTCGCCAAAGAAGCTGAAGAAGTGCTGCTATTCCAAAGCATGCGTTCCGACATGGTGCAGCAGATCATGCGCCGCCTGAGCCGGGCCAAACCGCAACCCAGATAACATGGCGATCAGCAGCGAAGAACTTCCTCGTCATCTCGCCTCCGGCCTGAAGCCGTTGTATGTGGTGTTTGGCGACGCGCTATTACTGGCAATCGAGGCAGCCGACAAGATCCGTTCAGCTGCGCGCGCGGCGGGCTATACCGAACGCGATACATTCATCGCCGAGCAACACTTCAAATGGAGCGAGTTGCGCAACAGCGCGCAAAGCTTGTCGCTGTTCGCCACGCGCAAAGTCATAGACCTGCGCATCCCGTCCGGCAAGCCCGGCGTGGAAGGCGGGCAGGCGTTGCAGGACTATTGCACCAGCCTGAACCCGGATGTGCTGACGCTGATCTCCTTGCCCAGGCTGGACTGGTCCGCCCAGAAGAGCCAGTGGTTCAGTGCACTGCAACAGCATGGCGTGGTCATCTCAGCCGATGATATTCCGCGTAGCGCACTGCCGCGCTGGATCGCCGGTCGCCTCAAACGACAGGATCAATCTGCGGACGACGCCACACTGGAATTCCTCGCCGATCGCTGCGAGGGCAACCTGATAGCCGCGTTTCAGGAGATCCAGAAACTTGCACTGTTGTTCCCCGCCGGACAACTGTCTTTCGAGCAGGTGAAGGATGCGGTGATGGATGTGGCACGTTACGATATCTTTAAACTTTCAGAAGCCATGCTGAGCGGCAATACCGCCCGTTTTGCGCACATCCTCGACGGACTGCGCGCCGAAGGCACCGCCACCACACTGGTATTATGGGCAGTCTGTGAAGATCTCCGCACAATTGGAAAAGTGTTGCAAGCCACGCAGCGCGGCGGCAACCCCGGCAACGCACTACGCGATATGCGAGTACGCAAGGATAAACAGGGCATGATCGAGAATGCAGCAAGGCGACTGAAGTTCGCGCACATCGAGCGTGCGATGTTGCAAGCCGCTCGTCTGGACAAGATCATCAAGGGCTTGCGCCAAGGTGACGTGTGGGACGAATTATTGCAACTTGGATTGCGCTTCGCCAAATGACCGGCATCCTGTTCGTGATTACCAATTTGCCGGATACGCAATCCGCGGCAAGGCTTGCCCAACAGATAATCGAAGCTCGCGCTGCCGCTTGCGTGAATCAGCTTGCGCCCTGCACCTCGATATATCGTTGGCAAGGAAATATCGAATCCGCCACCGAAGTGCCGTTGCTGATCAAAACCACACAGGCAGCTTACCCGCGCCTTGAAAAATTGATCCGCATGGCGCACCCTTATGAACTTCCGGAAATCATCGCTGTCCCGGTAACTGCAGGATTACCTGCATATCTGAGCTGGATAGACAAGGAAACAATACTTACCAAGGAATGACCATGCGTTTTGCTTTGCTGCTGTTGCTCTGTTTCATCACCCCGGCCACGAATGCAGATGGATTCCTCAATCGCCTGCCTGGATTGGGAAGCTCCAAGCAACCCACTTTTTTGCCCCCGGATCAGGCTTTTTCGCTGGATGTGATCGTTCGTGATGCACACACCCTGCAAGCCAATTTCAGAATCACCCCGGGATACTATCTATATCGCGACAAAGTCAGCTTTGAGATAAAGGATAAAACGGTCAAGATCACCGGGGTGAACTTGCCCAAGGGCGAGATGAAGCAAGACCCGAATTTCGGCGCCACCGAGGTCTTCCATCAGTCATTTCAGGCCGTGATCACACTGGCACGCGACCCGGCTGACACTGCAAAAAGTATCGTCCTGAACGCCAGTTATCAAGGTTGCAGCGAACAGGGACTGTGCTACCCGCCGATCACGCCGGTACTGCAAATCAGCCTGCCGGACGCGAAGACCGGGCTGCTCCCGCCTCCCGTCATGACTGAAGCCCAGCCGGTAAAATCGCAAGCTGTTCCATCGGAAGGTTCGCAAATCGCACAACTCTTCAAGGACGGCAGTTTCTGGCTGATCGTTTCGTTCTTTTTTGGCGCCGGGCTGTTGCTCGCTTTTACACCCTGCGTGTTCCCGATGATCCCTATCCTGTCCGGCATCATCGTCGGGCGCGGCCACAAGATAACCAGGATGCACGCCTTTATCCTGTCGCTGGCATATGTATTGGGCATGGCGATCACCTACGCCGCTGCCGGCGTGGCAGCCGGGTTTTCCGGCAACCTGATTTCCAACGCGCTGCAAACTCCCTGGGTGCTGGGGAGTTTCTCCGCCGTGTTCGTACTGCTGTCGTTGTCGATGTTCGGCTTTTATGAGTTGCAATTGCCGACCGCGCTGCAGAGCAAGCTTTCTGACACCAGCAACAAGTTGCATGGCGGTCATCTTTCCGGTGTGTTCGTGATGGGCGCGCTTTCCGCGATCATCATGGGACCCTGCGTGGCAGCGCCGCTGGCTGGTGCGCTGCTGTATATCGGCCAGACGCATGACGCACTGCTGGGTGGTGTCGCCCTGTTCGCGCTGGCCATGGGTATGGGCGCACCGCTGCTGCTGATCGGCACTTCGGCGGGCGTGTTGCTCCCCAGGGCCGGCGCATGGATGGAGGCAGTGAAGCGCTTCTTTGGCGTGATGCTGCTGGCGCTGGCGATCTGGATCATTCAACCGCTGCTGCCTGTAGCCGTGCAGATGTTGTTGTGGGCGGCACTGCTGATATTTTCGGGGATCTACCTGCACGCACTGGATAGCCTGCCGCACAATGCCAGCGGCTGGCACAAGTTGTTCAAGGGTATCGGCCTGTTCGCATTGCTGCTGGGCGTGGCTTACCTGATCGGTGCGCTGTCAGGTGCGCAGGATATCCTGCGTCCGCTCGGCACCATTGGTCGCGCCGAAGTGCAAGCCCCTGCCACGCTGCGATTTTCACGGATCAAGGATGTTGCAGAACTCGATCGGCGCATCCTGGAGGCACGCGGCCAAACGGTGATGCTGGATTTCTATGCCGACTGGTGCGTCTCCTGCAAGGAAATGGAACGCTATACTTTTTCCGATCCCCGCGTACAAGCCAGGCTCAAACCTGCATTGTTACTGCAGGCGGATGTCACCGCCAACAGCGAGAGCGACAAGGCTTTGCTCAGTCGATTTGGCCTGTATGGTCCCCCGGGCATCCTGTTCTTTGACGCGCATGGAAGAGAGAAGAACGATTTTCGAGTAGTCGGTTATCAGGATGCTCCACAATTTTTGCAATCGCTCGAAAGTGCCGGGCTATAACCAACACCTTAGTCAACTGGAGGACGGATGTCCGATCTGAATGACCCAAGAGTTTTTTTCGCTGCCGAGCGCACGCTGCTGGCATGGAATCGCACCAGTCTCGCCTTGATGGCGTTCGGATTCGTCATCGAACGGTTCGGTCTGTTCGTTTCCATCCTTTCGCCCAAGCACGACTTCCCGTTGCAACGCGGACTTTCTTTCTGGACCGGACTGAGCTTCGTGCTACTGGGTGCGATCACCGCCGCCTATTCCACTGTGCAATATCGCAAAGTGCTCCGCACCCTGAAGCCTATCGAAATCCCGGAAGGCTACCGGACCGACACCGGCATCATCAGCAATATGCTTGTCGCCGTACTGGGTATCGTGCTGACTGTCTATTTCTTTCAAGGTGTCTAATTCATATCTCCAAGTCATTCTGCGCAATTTCACCCAAACGGTAGACAAACTTACTCATTTTGCTGCAAAATGCGCCCATGAAGAACATCCTGGTGCTGCACGGCCCCAACCTGAATCTGCTCGGCAGCCGCGAGCCAGAGGTATATGGTCGTGTGACGTTAGATGAAATTAACGTTCGTTTAACGAAATTAGCCGAAACGCATCATGCAAGATTGTCATGCTTCCAGAGCAACGCGGAAGCCCTGCTGGTAGAGCGTGTCCAGCTGGCTAGCGCCGATGGAACAGAGTTCATCATCATCAATCCCGCTGCGTTCACTCACACCAGCGTAGCTTTACGAGATGCGCTTGCGGCGGTTGCCATCCCTTTCATCGAGGTGCATCTTTCCAATGTATTCGCGCGCGAAGCGTTTCGCAAGGAATCGTTCTTTTCTGATCTCGCCATCGGCGTGATCAGCGGCCTGGGCGCGGCAGGTTATGAATATGCCGTGCAATATGCACTGAACTATAAATCCCAATCTTAAGGAGGACACCATGGATTTACGCAAACTTAAGACATTGATCGAATTGGTGGAAAGCAGCGGCATAGCCGAGCTGGAAATCAGCGAAGGTGAGGAGCGCGTTCGCATTACCCGAACCGCCGCATCCGCTCAACAGGCATTTGCTCCCGCCCCGCAACAACCTTTCATCGCCGCCGCTCCGCAAGCTGTGGCTGCACAAGCGGATCCCGTCAAACCTGCAGTAGCGGAAGGTCATGTGGTGAAATCGCCGATGGTCGGCACGTTTTACCGTTCGGCTTCACCGGGCTCCAAGGCATTTGTGGACGTGGGCCAATCCGTGAACAGCGGCGATACCCTGTGCATCATCGAAGCAATGAAATTACTCAACGAGATCGAGTCCGATCAGAGCGGCGTCATCAAAGCCATTTTGGTTGAAAACGGCCAACCTGTTGAGTTTGGTCAACCTTTATTCGTGATAGGGTGATGCCATGAATAAAACACTGAACAGAATTTTGCCCGTTTCGGCGCAGGCTAACGTGAGCATAGAGAACGTTAAGCAGCATCGCTGCGGCCGTAACCAAAACGGCCAACCTGTTGAGTTTGGTCAACCTTTATTCGTGATAGGGTGATGTCATGAATAAAACACTGAACAGAATTTTGCCCGTTTCGGCGCAGGCTAACGTGAGCATAGAGAACGTTAAGCAGCATCGCTGCGGCCGTAACCAAAACGGCCAACCTGTTGAGTTTGGTCAACCTTTATTTGTCATAGGTTAGTCACGCATCAACACCATTGCATAACTACTGCGTTGTCCAGCAGACATGACTGTAACAAGCAAAGTCGCGTATTTCCGCGCCAAGCCCAAGTTCGGAGCCAACACTATGTTTGAAAAAATCCTGATCGCCAACCGCGGTGACCAGCCGCCAACTGGCGGCGCAGCGGCGCAGCCAAATCGCCCAGCGGCTGAAAGCCGCAAACGCTACTTCACTGCGGAGACAATACATGTTTGAGAAAATCCTGATCGCCAACCGCGGTGAAATAGCGTTGCGCATCCAGCGCGCCTGTCGCGAGATGGGCATCAAAACCGTCGTGGTGCATTCCGAAGCGGATGCCGATGCCAAGTATGTGAAGCTGGCGGACGAATCGGTCTGCATCGGCCCCGCACCTTCCTCACAAAGCTATCTGAGCATCCCGGCCATCATCAGCGCGGCGGAAGTCACCGACGCGCAAGCCATCCATCCCGGTTATGGCTTTCTTTCCGAAAATGCGGATTTTTCCGAACGCGTCGAGAAGTGCGGTTTTGTGTTCATCGGCCCGCGCGCCGAGACCATCCGCCTGATGGGCGACAAGGTCAGCGCCAAGAATGCGATGAAGAAAGCCGGTGTGCCTTGTGTGCCGGGAGTGGATGGCGCGCTTCCGGACACTCCTGCCGAAATCATCAAGATCGCGCGCAGCATCGGCTATCCGGTCATCATCAAGGCATCCGGCGGCGGCGGCGGGCGCGGCATGCGTGTCGTCCATACCGAAGCGGCGCTGCTGAACGCGGTGACGATGACCAAGTCAGAGGCGCAGGCCGCCTTCAACAACCCCATGGTGTACATGGAAAAATTTCTGGAGAATCCGCGCCATATCGAGATCCAGGTGTTGGCCGACCAGCATGGCAACGCGGTGTATCTCGGCGAGCGTGATTGTTCGATGCAGCGCCGCCACCAAAAGATCCTGGAAGAAGCGCCGGCCCCGCTGCTCGACGCAAAATTGCGTGACAAGGTCGGCGAACGCTGTGCTGCAGCCTGTCGCAAGATCGGCTATCGCGGTGCGGGCACGTTCGAGTTCCTGTACGAGAACGGCGAGTTCTTTTTCATCGAAATGAACACTCGGGTCCAAGTGGAACATCCGGTCACGGAAATGATCACCGGGATCGATATTGTCCAGCAGCAGATACTCATTGCCGCCGGGGAAAAGCTTCCATTCAAGCAACGCGACATCCAGTTCCGCGGACATGCGATCGAATGCCGCATCAATGCCGAGCATCCCTACAAATTCACTCCGTCTCCTGGGCGCATCACCACCTGGCATCCGCCCGGCGGTCCCGGCATACGGGTGGATTCCCACGTATACGCCAATTATTTCGTACCGCCACATTACGATTCCATGATCGGCAAGATCATCGCTTACGGCGACACCCGCGCGCAGGCCATGGCAAGGATGCGCACCGCATTGTCCGAAATGGCGGTAGATGGCATCGAAACCAATATCGCTCTGCATCGCGAGCTGTTACAGGACGCCGCTTTCATACGCGGCGGTACCAACATACATTATCTGGAAGAACGTCTCGCTGAGCGAAACAAAAGCAAGTAATGCCCTGGCTTACGCTGATCGTAGATACAGACGCCAATCACGCCGAAGTCCTGAGTGATGCACTGCTCGAACTTGGCGCGTTGTCGGTGGATCTATTGGATGCCGATGCCGACACGCCGGATGAGCAGGCGATATTCGGTGAGCCCGGTGAACCTCCGCCCGGCGTGTGGCGGCACAACCGGGTCAGCGCGTTGTTCGACGATGATCAGGATGTCAGTGAGATCTTGCGCTGCGCGGTCAGCAGCATCGGCCTGGCGCAACTCCCGGAATATCGTATCGAAGCGCTGGCCGATAACGATTGGGTGCGTCTCACCCAATCCCAGTTTGAGCCGATCCCGATCTCACCGCGACTGTGGATCGTGCCGACCTGGCATAACCCCAGCGACCCGGATGCCATCAATATCGTGCTCGATCCGGGCCTGGCGTTCGGCACCGGCAGCCATCCCACCACACGTCTGTGTTTGCGCTGGCTGGATGACCACCTGCAAGGTGGCGAAACCGTGCTGGATTACGGCTGTGGTTCGGGTATCCTCGCCATCGCGGCAGTCAAGCTGGGGGCTGCAAGCGCGACCGGTGTTGATGTAGACTTGCAGGCGGTGGTGGCCAGCCGCGACAATGCGATCGCCAACCGGGTCGCCGATATCCGATTCCATCTGCCCAACGATGCACCGCCGGGCAGTTATGATCTGGTGGTGGCGAACATCCTGACCAATCCGCTGCGCATGCTCGCTCCATTGCTGGCGAATGCGACGCGTCAGGGTGGACGCATCGTTTTGTCGGGGATACTTGAGGAACAGGCACGAGACGTGATGACGCTATACCAGCAATGGTTCGACATGGACACCCCGGTCTTCGAGGAAGGCTGGTCATGCCTGTCAGGACGCAGGCGCTGAGATGAGCGGAACGACACTCTGCCCGCACTGCGGCACCCGCTTCAAGATCGCCAAGACGCAATTGGAGGCACATCACGGCATGGTGCGCTGCGGACACTGTCTGCAGGCATTCGACACCCGTCCCAATTTCGCTCCCGAGGAGATCGACCCTCAACTCGAGTTGCCTTTGCTGGAAGATACCCTGGCAGAAGCAGAACAACCTCACGCTGAGGAGCCCGGTGCAACTTCCCAGGATTCTGTCCGGGCAGCAGTTCTGCAACCCTTGATGCTGGCAGACAAAGCCGTTTTCTTGACAGGGGCAAGAGATGTGGAATTCCTCTCCAAACGACGTTCACGGCTTTGGACGATCGCAGCGCTACCGTTGCTGCTGCTACTGCTCGCGCAAACCGCTTATCTGTTCCGTATCGAGCTCGCCGCGCATCTGCCCGACTTGAAGCCCACGCTGGTTCACTTTTGCCAGATAATGAAATGCAGCGTACCATTACCGCAAAAAGCCGGCATGATGAGCATAGAGTCCTCCGAGCTCAAAGATGACCCCGCACATGGAAACCGGATCATGCTGATTGCCCAGCTGCGCAACCGCGCCTCCTACGCGCAAGCTTTCCCCGATCTTGAACTTACCCTCACCGACAGCCAGGACAAGGCACTGGCACGCCGCGTTTTCAGGCCGGAAGATTATTTGCCGGCACCGCAAAACATAACCGCCGGCTTATCAGCCAACCAGGAACTCGGCATCATGCTGCATCTCGATACTGCCGACCTCAAACCGTTGGGATATCGTCTGGTATTGTATTATTCTACCGGTCCGGATAGCTGAACATTGGCGAGTGCGTAATACCAGCCCACAACTGCTCTAAGTTGCAGATTGGACAGCGTAGCAAAGGGATGGTATATGACACATTCAAGATGGGTTATCCATGAAAAGGGCGGTACGATGATAGTAAGCGCACCAACTTCCGCTCCGGTGTCACCGGCAAACAAGATACAGAATATCCTGGAACACTGTGATGGCTGATCTGCGAGCGGCTCCGGCAAAGCAAACAACTTCGGTAGTTTCGCCAGCCATTGAGGACGCTGTCTTGGTCCGCCGGATTATTGTAGTGTCGAACGACCGCGATCTTGCCGGGGAACTGAAAGTTCAACTCAGTTACTTTGGTTATACCGTCAGTGTGTACCATACGCTGGCGGATTTCCGTCTCGCCATTCAGCCGGTTCTTGATGCCGTGGTACTGATGGACATCCCCCTTCCGGAGGATGAGCTGGGGATAGTGAGCGTCATGAAAGAAATACAACAGGGACGCAAGCCTCCTGTCCCGGTTATTTTTTTCTCTGCGCACGACACGATCATGGCCAGGCTGGAAGCGGTCCGGGCCGGCAGCATCGCCTATCTTAGCAAGCCGGTGAATATCGGCAATCTGATCGACAAGCTAGATGTCATGGCATCGACCCGTACACATGATCCATACCGGGTCATGATCGTTGATGATTCATTAGCACTTACCGCGTATCACACGGCGATACTTGAGCAGGCCGGAATGTCGGTTAAGGCAGTCAATGACCCTTTGCTGGTGACCGAAGCGTTGTTTGAATTCACCCCCGACCTGATCCTGATCGATATTTATATGCCGGTTTGTAACGGCATGGATTTGGCCAAGGTCATACGCCAGCTCGATGCCTTCGTAAGCATCCCGATCGTGTTTCTCTCTACTGAAAGCAATCTGGACACGCAACTTTTTGCGATGGACCTGGGTGGTGACGATTTCCTCACCAAACCGATACAGCCTGAACATCTGATCTCTTCGGTGACCAGCCGTATCCGCCGTTCCCTGATGCTGCGCAGCTTCATGGTGCGCGACAGCCTGACCGGTTTGCTCAACCATACCGCCATCAAGGATCTGCTGGATAGTGAAGTGGCCCGTTCAATTCGACAGAAAAAGCCGCTGTCATTTGCGATGATCGACATAGACAATTTCAAACGAGTCAACGATACCTATGGTCATCCGGTGGGTGACCGCGTGATCAAAAGTCTTTCCCGCCTGCTCAAGCAACGGATGCGCGCGTGCGACCTGGTAGGGCGTTATGGCGGCGAGGAGTTTGCGGTAGTCCTGGTCGATGCAGATGGTCCGGCAGCACTGAAGGTTATGGATACGATACGCAACGACTTCTCACAGTTGCGTCTTGTGGCGAATGGAAATGAGTTTTCAGTAACCTTCAGCTGCGGGATAGCGGATGTTACACAGTTTCCGGATGCCAACAAGTTGGGTGATGCGGCGGACAAGGCCCTTTACAAAGCCAAGCACGCCGGACGAAATCAAGTAGCGCTGGCGTAAGGGGTATCCGCCGGATAGATCAAAATCACATACCAGACTGAAAGCAGCAGAACAACTTGAGGATTTCCTGCTGCGTTTGTCATGTAGCGCACTTTCCGGTATATTTCAGCCTGCCGTTCAGACCAATGGGAGAGCGTGTCAGCCAGTATGTATCAGATGCTGGGACACCGCCGAAGGCGCAACACCCGCAACCGCTCAGGCTCAAGGAACCATTGACACAGGCAAATCTGGAGAGCGTCGGCATCGCCGGCCACCGAAGGGGCACTCGACGCAGGTCGTAATCTCTCAGGTACCAAGGACAGATGGGGCGCAGCACGGATTCGTGCTGCGCCCTTTTTCATTTTACTACGACTAACCTAAAGGTAAGTCTTCACTGTATCTTTGTTTTCCGAAAGCGACTATGTCACTAAAGCAGACTCCACTCAATGCAGCACACCGCGCGATGGGCGCAAAGATGGTCGATTTCGGCGGATGGGACATGCCGGTGAATTACGGTTCACAGATCGACGAACACCATCAGGTGCGCAACGATTGCGGCATGTTCGACGTGTCGCACATGCGCGTGGTGGACATGAAAGGTGCGGGGGTGCGCGGCTTCCTGCGCTATCTGCTGGCGAATAATGTGGACAAGCTCACGCATCCCGGCAAAGCTTTGTATTCCTGCATGCTGCTGGACAGCGGCGGGGTGATAGACGACCTGATCGTATATTTCATCAGCGAAGACTGGTTCCGTATCGTCGTGAACGCGGGCACGGCAGACAAGGATATCGCATGGATGAAGCAGCAGGCCTCTGCATTCGCACGACAAAATCTTAACCCCCCTCTGCCCCCTCGCAAGCTCTCCCCCCTTGTCAGGGGGGAAGCTGCGGATGCTCCTCCCCTGACAGCGGAAGGGTCGCTGCGAAGCAGCGGGGAACCCACCGGCGTACTCCTTGCGGGTGCAAGGGGAGGCCGGGAGGGGTTAGCTCCGCAATTGTCTATCACCGACCATCCGGAGTTGGCGATGATCGCGGTGCAGGGCCCGAATGCGCGCGCAAAAGTCTGGGACGCGTTGCCCGGCAGCAAAGAGTTGACAGAAAAACTCGTGCCGTTCAGCGCGGCGGAAATGGGCACGATGTTCATCGCGCGGACCGGCTACACCGGCGAGGACGGATTCGAGATCATGATCCCGGCCAAAGCTGCGCCGTTCTTCTGGGCGACGCTGGCGGAGAAAGGTGTCAAGCCTATCGGTCTCGGTGCGCGCGACACACTGCGTCTGGAAGCGGGCATGAATCTCTACGGCCAAGACATGGACGAAAGCATCAACCCGTTGGAAGCGGGATTGGCCTGGACCGTGGACCTGAAGAGCGAACGCGTTTTCATCGGCAAAGCGGCGCTGGTGGCCAATCCGCCCGCACGCAAGCTGGTCGGACTGGTTCTGCTCGATCGCGGCGTGTTGCGCGGCCATCAGAAGGTCGTCACCCCCAACGGCGATGGCGAGATCACCAGCGGCAGTTTTTCACCGACCTTGGAGAAATCCATCGCGCTGGCACGCGTACCGAACGGCGTGCAGATCGGCGATGAAGTGCAAGTCGAGATACGCGACAAATTATTGAAAGCAAAAGTAGTGAAATATCCATTCGCCAGAAATGGCAAAAGCTGTTTGTAACCGGTCGTTAGACGTTAGCCGCTAGTGGTTAGTTAAAACCGCCCTTCGACAACGCTCAGGACAGGCTCTGCGACAAAGACAACTAATGACTAACGGCTAACGACTAACGACTACCAACCAGGAGAAAACATGAGCAACCCAGCCAATCTCAAATACACCGCTTCCCACGAGTGGGTCAAAACCGAAGCAGACGGCACCATCAGTATCGGCATCACCCAGCATGCGCAGGAGCTGCTCGGTGACATGGTGTTCGTCGAAGCGCCCGCCGTCGGACGCAAATTGAAGGCCAAGGAAGAATGTACCGTTGTTGAATCGGTTAAGGCTGCGGCCGATGTATACGCTCCCGTGAGCGGTGTGGTGACGGCAGTGAATGCCGAACTGGACAGCACCCCTGAAAAGATCAACCAGGATCCCTACGCTGCCTGGATCTTCAAGATGAAGCCGGACAATGCCACAGATGCCGCCGCGTTGCTTGATGCCAAAGCCTATCAGGCAGTTGTCGATAGCGAAGCACATTAAACCGCCTTGTAGGTTGGGTTAGCGTAGCGTAACCCAACATTTCAGGGCACTCAAAATGACCGTTGGGTTACGCGATAAATCCGCTAACCCAACCTACAAATTCCCAATACTATGAAGACCGACCAATTTGTAAATCGCCACAACGGCCCTTCCGAACATGAAGTGCAGGCCATGCTGCACAAGATCAACGCGCCCACACTGGATGCCTTGATAGACCAGACCATCCCCGCAGCGATCCGCCTGAAGCAACCACTGAACTTGCCTGCAGGCATGTCCGAGTACTCCTATCATCGGCATCTGCGCGGTATCGCGGCGAAGAACAAATTGTTCAAAAGCTATATCGGCCTGGGCTATCACGACACCATCGTGCCGCCGGTGATACAGCGCAACATCCTGGAAAATCCGGGCTGGTACACCGCCTACACGCCGTATCAGGCCGAGATCGCCCAGGGTCGATTGGAAGCGCTGCTGAATTTTCAGACCGTGGTGATCGACCTCACCGGCATGGAGATCGCCAACGCTTCTCTGCTGGATGAGGCGACAGCGGCCGCGGAAGCGATGACGATGTTGCACGGCCTGCGCTCGCGCGAGGCAGTGGAGCAGGGCAGGGAAAGCTTCTTCGTGTCGCACGAATGCCTGCCGCAAACCATAGAGTTATTGAAGACGCGCGCCACGCCATTGGGCATCCAACTGGTGATCGGTGATTTCAAGACGGTCACATTGAACGACAAACTGTACGGCGCATTGCTGCAATACCCGACCGCCGACGGCACGGTCCATGACTACGCCGATTTCGTCGCACGCGCCAAGGCGAACGGCATGACCATCGCGGTGGCGGCCGACATCCTCAGCCTGGTGCTGCTCACGCCACCGGGCGAGTGGGGCGCGGATGTGGTGGTCGGTTCCACGCAACGCTTCGGCGTGCCGATGGGCTACGGCGGCCCGCACGCCGCTTACTTTGCCTGCCACGATGCGCACAAGCGCTCGATGCCGGGGCGCATCATCGGCGTGTCGGTAGATGCCGATGGCAACCCCGCATTGCGCATGGCGCTGCAAACGCGCGAACAGCACATCCGCCGCGAGAAGGCCACGTCCAACATCTGCACCGCACAGGCGCTATTGGCGATCATGGCCAGCATGTATGCGGTGTACCACGGCGCGGACGGTCTGCGCGGCATCGCCCAGCAGGTTCACTTGTCCGCCGTAACGCTGGCGAACGAATTGAAGAAGCTCGGTTATAACATCGGCGAAGAAACCTTCTTCGACACGATCAAGATCGTCCACACCGACAACGTCAAGATCCACGCACTGGCGGAAGCAGCACAAATCAATTTCCGCTATACCGATGGCGGACTGACCATCGCACTGGATCAGACCACCGATGCCGACGCGCTGAACGCGATATTGAACGTGCTCGCACAAGCCGCTGGCAAACATGCGACTGTCGTCACACAAGTTCAGGTGTACGCCCATGCCATGCGCATCAAGCCGCGCCATTCCGCCATCCTGAGTCACCCGGTATTCAACACCTATCACTCCGAATCGGAGATGATGCGCTACATCAAGCGTCTGGAGAACAAGGATCTGTCGCTGACCCATTCGATGATCTCGCTGGGTTCCTGCACGATGAAACTGAATGCGGCATCGGAATTGATCCCGCTGACCTGGCCGCAATTCGCCAACCTGCATCCCTTCGTACCGCTGGAACAAGCCGAGGGTTATCAGGAGATCATCGCCGGACTGGATGCCGATCTGTCCGAGATCACCGGTTTCGCCAAGATGAGCTTCCAGCCCAACAGCGGCGCACAGGGCGAATATGCGGGCCTGCTGGTGATCCAGGCCTATCACCGTTCGCGCGGCGAAGGACAGCGCAACGTGGCGTTGATCCCGGCCTCGGCGCACGGCACCAACCCGGCCAGTGCGGCGATGTGCGGCATGAAGATCGTGGTGGTAAAGTGCGACAAGAACGGTAATATTGATATTGATGATTTGCGCGAAAAAGCCGAGCAGCACAAGGACGATTTGTCCTGCCTGATGGTGACCTATCCCAGCACGCACGGCGTGTACGAAGAAGACATCAAGGACATCACCCGCATCATCCACGACAACGGCGGCCAGGTGTACATGGACGGCGCGAACATGAACGCGCAGGTCGGCCTGACCAGCCCCGGCAACATCGGCGCGGATGTGTGCCACCTGAACCTGCACAAAACCTTCGCGATCCCGCACGGCGGCGGCGGACCCGGCATGGGACCTATCGGTGTGGCCGCGCATCTCGCACCTTTTCTGCCCAAGCATCCGGTGGTCAAGACCGGAGGCGCACAGGGCATACATGCGGTATCAGCAGCGCCCTACGGCAGCGCGCTGATCCTGCTGATCTCCTATGGCTATATCAAGATGCTGGGCGGCAAGGGTCTCACCGAAGCGACACGTATCGCGATACTCAACGCCAACTACATCAAGGAATCGCTGAAGGATCATTACCCGACGCTGTACAGCGGTACCTCCGGCCGCTGCGCGCATGAGATGATCCTGGATTGCCGGCACTTCAAACCTGAAGGCATCGAAGTCGCCGACATCGCAAAACGCCTGATGGACTATGGCTTCCACGCGCCCACGACGTCTTTCCCGGTAGTGGACACGCTGATGGTCGAACCGACCGAAAGCGAATCGAAAGCCGAACTGGATCGCTTCTGCGCAGCGATGATCGCGATCCGCGGCGAGATCGCCGAGATCATCTCGGGCAAGGCCGACAAGAAAGACAACGTGCTCAAGCATGCGCCGCATACCGCCAAAGCAGTTGTGACCAGCGACTGGACGCGCAGCTACACGCGCGAGAAAGCCGCCTATCCGTTGCCCTGGGTGCGCGACAATAAATTCTGGCCCAGCGTCGCGCGGGTGGATAATGTGTACGGCGACAAGAACCTGATCTGTTCTTGTCCGCCGATCGAATCCTATGCCGATTCCTGATACCGGTTGATCCCGGTGGAAGACCCCAACAAGCATCCGCGCGGACTGATACACGTCTGGCGCGCAACCGGCATTGCACTGCAGGGCTTGCGCGCGGCGTGGCGACATGAAGATGCATTTCGCCAGGAAGTGCTGATCGCGGCGATCGCGATACCTGCCGCGTTGCTGTTGCCTGCAAGTCCTCTCGGCAAAACCTTGATGATCGCCAGCATTTTGCTGGTACTGATCGTCGAACTGCTCAACTCCGCGCTCGAGACCGCAGTCGATCACACCTCGCTGGAACGGCATCCACTCGCCAAACGCGCCAAAGATATCGCCAGTGCAGCTGTATTCCTGAGCATCGTGAATGCAGCGATAGTGTGGGGTTTGGTGCTGTTCGGACGCGGCTGATTTACCGTTACTAAAGCCAGTTTATCTCTTGCGCGGTCTTGCTGCCGATCAGCGCTTGATCCAGACTCACCGGCGTTTCTGCCTCGGACTTGGTTAGCGGCGTGCGCCCCGCCATGATTTCGGCGAACTGCTGCGGCAGCAACGGCTCAAGCTCTGGATTTGCATAACCATCGGGGAACAGCGGCTGATTGGTGGCAGTGTCGTATTTGTCGGTGGCACCCAGCGTGTGCAGGAATTCATGGGCGATGACCACGTTATTCTGCTTTGCCATACCACGTGAAGCGAAAGTGTTGACCCGGCCGATCAGTCCCTTCTGCAAGCCTGTGGAATGTGCCAGCCGCTTGCTCAGTGCCGGATCAAAATACAGCAGGAACATCTTCACCTGCGGTCCGGGACCGGTCGTGTCGGTATTACGCCAAGCCCACCAGCGCATCTTCAGACTCCAGATCATCACCTCCAGCGCACTGCCATTGCGCGGCGGATCAGGCGGCTGGGTAGCTATCGCTCCGCCCAAACGTATCTCTATCGATGCATTTGCCGAGCGGCCATATCGCTCCGCTTCGTCGTGCATGAAGATCTCGATGGGTTTGAAATCATCCACTGTCAGTTTGCGCAGATATTCTGCCGCAACCTCACTACCATCGCCATTGATCAGATAGATGTTGACCGGCAGCGTATATTTCCATTCCACCGACTTGGTCCTGGCACGCCAGGCACCCGATGCGACAACGGCAAAGATGAACAGCAGAATGAAGACCCGCAAAGCTTTGAACATGGCTGCTAGGATGATAGTAATGTAGTCTGTGTATCGGAAGCGTGGCTGCTGATAGTCACAGAAAATATTCGGACGCGAATGGATCTCTGATAAAGGGGGTCAGCGTTTTGTATAACGGATCACCAGATCCTGTAACGTTGAAGGTCTGCCAAAATACCAGCCTTGCCCGAAGTCGCATCCCATCTCCAGAAGTATTGCTGCCACCTCTGCGTTTTCGACCCCTTCGGCGACCACGTCCATGTCCAGTGAATGCGCCAGCGCGATCGAGGAGCGCACGATCTCCGTGTTCTGTGCGGAATCCAGGACGGGTGCAATGAACACACGATCGATTTTCAGCGTGCCGATCGGATAATTCTGCAGATGCCCCAATCCGGAATGGCCGGTGCCATAATCATCCAGCGCAAAGCTGCTGCCCAACTCGATCAGGCGTTTGAAAATCTGCTGCGCGATTTCAGGGTGCGAGACCATGACCGTTTCCGTCAGTTCCAGCTTCAACTCTGCCGGATCCAACTCATGCCTGGCCAGGATGGACTTCACATCTTCCACCAGCAACTCGCTGCTCAATTGGGATGCCGACAGATTGACGCTGACAAAAGGCGTTTCATATTCGGTCAGCCGTTTCAGCATCGGCCAGTCTCTGCATGCGCGCTCCAGAGTCCAGAGACCGATCTCGCGTATCTGTCCAGTCTGCTCGGCGATCCAGAGGAAATCCATCGGCGGCATCAGCCCGTCTATAGGGTGATTCCATCGGATCAGCGCTTCGAATCCGGCGATGCGCCCATCAGAAAGATCGCAAATAGGCTGATAGTGAAGTTGGAATTCATCGCGTGATAATGCGCGCGTCATGCCGTGCACGAGAGATATTTTCTGGGTAACCTCCCCCTTCAACACGCTGCGTCGATTGGCATACGCAGTCGATACTTCAGCATTGATTGCCGGCTCGACCTTGCTCCCTCTGTTACTCCTGAAGCGATCCAGAATGATCAGCAAGAAATGCCGCAATATCGGATCGCTTTTATCCAGCAGGCTTTCCACCAGTTCGCGCGTGATCGGGACCAGCACTGTTCTTTCCAGCGCTCTTACCGTCGCAGTGCGCGGCCGGTAATCGATCAGTGACACCTCCCCAAACATCTCGCCCTTGCCCATCATACCGAGACGGAATTCCTTTCCCTGGTCCATGACGAAGATTTCCACTGCACCTTCTTCGATCAGATAGGCGCAATCACCCTTATCGCCGTCCTTGAAGATCTGCTGGCCGCCGGCATAAATCTCGCGGTTTAGTTCATCGAGCATACTTCATACTCCTGGAGGATTGAGACAAGACATCCATAGTCATTCTACATGATACTGAATCGACGCCATTGCAGTTCGGGTCTGGATACATGCTGGCTTGGAACAAGCCGGTCACGATGGCCATCATCGAGTTTCATGTGTCTTTCCGTGCTGCAGAAGTATCCTCACTCCGTGCAGCGCAATTACGGACAACGCGTATATCGCCAGCCAGGGGTCCAGCAAATAATCCCAGAGATTCCCGGACTCATACCAGCCGACTGTCCAGGCCAGGGTGGCGAGCACGATGCATGATGCGATCTGATGATATTTCCGTATCCATGCTGCCAGCGCAATCAGCAACAGCGCAGTGACGAACTGCGTTTCGCCATAGCCGAGCCGATATGGGTCAAAGGCGGTCAAACCCAAGGCCAGCGGATATAACAGGAGCGCAGCCAGCGCGACCAGTATCGCCAGCGCGCGGCGTTTCCCGGTGTCATTGCTGCCGCAACCGAACCAAGGCCTTAACAGCGCACACCCTATCAGTAACAGCGTGGTGATGCTGAGGTCACCGGTCACACCACGCAGATAGGCAGCAAGCGAAAGTTCGCCGAACGGGATCAGCATCAGTACAAACAGCAATCCAGACAGCATTCGATATCTGTGAATTCGCGCAATTCCGGGAACCAGCAGCGCCGCTGCCGCGGCTGCACTAGCCACGCTTGCCAGTCCGGCAAGGTCAGTGAAGTTGGGCATCGCTCGTTCTTTCCAATTGACTATCCAGCCAGGCGCGGGTGAACCGGACATGTTTGATGAAGCTTCTGTTCCAGGTGTATGCCAAGTGAAGGTCGCCATCGTGCGTCTGGATCAGATAAGGGTAGGAGAACTCGAAGCCGCATCTTTGCGCCTCGCATTTGTTTTTCTGTGAGGAAATTGCATAACCTGACCCGTCAATGATTCCGGCATCGGTCGCCATGGCCAGCTCGGCAGCGATTTGTCCATAGCGCGCCTGGCCGAAAGGCTGACCGCGCTGATCTTCCAGCTTATAAAGCGTCTTCCAGCTTATTCCGCCATCGGATGAAATAACCAGCGATAGCTCATCGCGTCCCTGCTCGGTTTCGTTCAACGCCATCAGGATGCGCCCATCCTGCAGCACCACCCCCGAGACCGCCGCATCCGGGTTGAGCAATTCCGTTTTGACCGTCGGACTCCAATGCAGTCCGGCGTCGTTAGTCGTGGTTGCGATCACCCGCCTTGGACTCTCGCCAGAATAGCGCATCAGTGCCAAGGCCTGCTGCGGATTCTTGATCAGCACTACCGGTTGCAAGCTGGTATTGCCGGAACTGAGTCGCGTCTTGTCGATGATCGCACCGTTGTTGGTTATACGCAGCAGCTCTCCGAATTTACCGATGAACTCGTGGTATACCGGCAATCCGATACTCCCGTCGCTATAGTTGAATGGTGTGCCTTTGACCAGTGTGCTGATATTCAGGAACGGGGAGGTGATCAGTCGCCGTGCGGGGCTCCAGCTTGCGCCGTCATCTGCCGAGGTGATCGCCGTGATCGAGCTGCCCGCCCAACCGCCCAACGACACGGTCACATAGAACAACCACAACGTGCCGTCGGTCGCGCGATGCGCCACCGGATTGCCCAATTTCTTGACATAGCGCAGCAGCGAGCGCTGAGTGTCTTCACGACCTACGATTCTTTGCTCGGCGCCCCAATGATTGCTCGCGGGATCAAAAACCGCGCTGCGGATCTCGACATCCGGCGCGCCTTCTCGGCTGCCGGCGAACCAGAAGGCGCGAACGCGCCCATCGCCCAACTCGACCAAAGAGGCGGCATGCGTATGGATATTCTGTGTGCTGGATACGAAGTGGCTCTGGATGCCTGGCAAGGCATTACTGCTTTGTGTCGCGATCGCAGGCATTTGAAAGAGAGCCGATGACGGCCTGTTATAAACCTTGATTGCGGCAGCTCCGGTCGCGACCAATAGCGCGCACAGCACCAGCCCATGCCTTGTAATTATTTTGCGAACGATGGATCTATCCATGTATTTTCAAACCGGATTGTTCATTAGGAATTTTCTCCATCGTAGGAGCCAGCTTGCTGGCGAAAACGAGCCGATTACGGCGAGTTTCGAGGAACGGCCAAACAACCCGCTTACGGTGAGTGATAATCGCGAGCACCCGCAAGGGGTACGCCGGTGTGTGCCCCACTGCTTCGCAGCGACCCTTCCGCAGCAAGCTCGCTCCTACAAAACACAGCCTACCTAATGAACAATCCGGGTTCAGCGGCATGTTTGCGCAAGAGACTGCGTAAGGATGGCCTTGCCACCTTCGGTTGATTCCATCAGCACTTCCCTGATGAACAGAAACTGGAAAACTTTCCCCTCGAAGAACATTTCCTTTAGTTCAGCCGAACTTTGACGGCCACGAATGTCCAGACGCTGACCGATGACCTTGCAGTTTGCACAGCCAACTTCCTGAAGTTTGACGTTCATCGGAACCCTCGCCGCGAACAATGGATAACGCACAGCGAGTTCGTCCACTGTGAGATTTTGGTCCTCGCTGTATCCATGTATCTCCGCGCCCGGCAGGATGAAGCGATGACCTTCGTCCATGGCCCTGAAATTGCAGGGTACCCACACATCTTTGCCTTGCACATAGAGACGCGCATCTTCACCATAATTGCCCAGCTCGCCATCCATGGGTTTCAGGAATGCAGCGAAACACAACAGCACCAGCAGCGCGACGACGTTGACACCCGGACGTGTAACACCGGGTACTGCGATAGCCAGCAGTATCAATAAACCGGTGCCGGACAGCAGCATCCAGAAGGTCACCGGATACATCTGCACATCGGCCATTTCGGTTTGCAACCGCACTGCCAGAAACGCTATTCCGGCAAGCGTTGCGCCCGCCAGAACCAAGGTGGCGATGAACGCCTTGCGGCTGATCAGCTCCCAGTTAAGAGCACACAGCAGCGCCACAGCAGGCATCGCCGCCAGCATATAACGGCCCGAACGCTGGCTGGGCAAGCTGAAGCTCACGAACAAAACGGCGATCCAGATCCACAGCAGTTTCTCCGCTTCACTCCATCGGTCGCGTCGCCGGTAAGCGACAAAAAATAGCGCCACCACAGGAAATGTCAGCAGTCCGGGGTTGGTGAGAAATGCGATGATAAAACTCCAGATGCTGGAGCCACCCCAGAACAATTTCTCCAGATAGCCGGGCCCATGCGGATCGAACTTGCCGAGGTTCTCGCCCACCACGAACTCCTTCCACACCGCCTGCGGATTCGGGTCGAGCACGAACCACATCGCGAACATCGCGACCGCGACCGACACGGTGATCGCGACCTTCAGTGCGTCTTGCTTGAGGAATGGCACAACCCGGTAGTGACGTTGATGCAGATACCAGCCAGCCAGACCAAGCGTGACCGGCAGACCCAGCGCAAACGATTTATACAAAAACCCGATCCCGATACTGATGCCGAGCAATACTGGAATAACGAAACGCGATTCGAATGTCTGCCGCCAATACAACAACACGAAGAACGGCAGGAAGATCCAGAAAACTTCGGGCGGATTGGTCAGGAAGGGGCGGCCAAAACGATAGGTGGTGAAAAAGGCCAGAAACGTCAATGCCGCGACAAAGCCGGTCTCGTGTCTGCCCGTCATTTTCCGGCCGAGCAGGAACAACATCGCTGCGGTCAACAGGGTGTAGATCACGCTCGGGTAGCGCAACTGCCACAATGTCCAATCCTTGCCCCACCCGGTGGAGGCTATCCCTTGCCAGAACAGCAGCGGCGGCTTGGTATTGCGCATGTTCTCCATCTGCGACTGCAATGGCAACAGTTCGCCACTGGCGGCGGTCAGACGAACGATGTGTTCATACGGATACTCGTCGCCGTTCTTCGGAATGTGCTGGCTGTCCAGTCCATAGAAATAAGTGCATACCGCCAACAGGCATGCCGACACGTACCACGCAAGGCGCAAATTGAATTCACCTGGATTCATTCGCAGATGCCCCTTTGCTGACTTCGCTGTCAGGCTCTGGCTCGGGAATAATCGGTAGAGCGATCTCATCCACCTGCTTATGGCTGCGGAAAGTCCAGAAATTGTTCACCAGGAAATTGAACACGCTGGCCAGCACGATAGCCGCCGCATTGGCGATCAGATAATAAAGATAGACCACGAACAGTTTGGTCAGGATAACCTGCAGCACGATGCCTACCCAACACGCCAGCGCATATTGGCCAAAGTGCAGGATCAGGTGTTTGTCGGGATGATGGGTGCGATCGCTCCAGGTCCAGAAGCGGTTCCAGTAAAAATTGTTCGCGGTCGCGCAAAAGATCGCCAGCCCCAGCGATACGTTGAGCCTCATGTCGTGGGACTGGATCGCCGTGAATAAAAATTCCTGGCCCAGATATAGCACGCCCAGATTGACCAGCACCCCGGAAGCACCGACGGTGCCGAATCTGACGAAGCGTTTTTTGAAGAACCAGGCCAGCAGTGGCAGCTCGGCAAGTCGCTCGATCCGCTTCATGCGGCCCGCCTGTTCAGCGTGCCGGCATCTTTGGCCAGCATCTCGCGTGCTTTTGCCCATACCTGCTCGGGCGTGATCTGCTTCAGGCACTGGTTGTCGCCATCGCATGGCGAAGTACGGTGGTTATATGCGGTGAGGCAAGGCGAACAGGGAAGGGACAGAAAAAAACAGTATCCATTGCTTCCCAGCGGCTGATACAACTGCGGCGTTTCGGGACCGAAGAAAGTGATCGTGGGCAGCGGCGTGAGTGCGGCGAATTGTCCCGGCCCGCCATCGTTGGTGACCAGCAATGAGGCGCGGTGAAACAGCACCAGCAGTTGCCGTACCGATTTGGTGTAACCGGCCAGGTCGACGCAAAGGGTACTCTGGCAATGATCCACGATCACCTGAGCCAGTGGCTGGTCACCCTTGAGACCGATGACCCCCACTGCATAGCCCTCGTCCAGCAACTTTCTGCAAAGCAGGCTGTAGTAGTCGATCGGCCAGGCGCGTATCGGCAGGATGCCGCCGCTGGGGTAGACCAACACCAGCGGCTTATCCTTGATCGCGGGAAAGTCTTCGTGCAACTGTGTCGCAACCAGTTCCAATTCCTGCTCGACAAAATCCAATTGCGGCGGAATACAGGGATCGGGTGCGGGCTGTGACTTGGCAACAGGAACGGTGGTCGACTCCAGCGCCGCGACCATGGTCAGGAACTGTTGCGACAGATGCCGATACGGGTTGTACATCACCGGACGATTGATGAACGACCCGCGGTACAGGCCTTCCTGGGTATGGCGATGAAAGCCCACGCGCAACGGCGCGCCGGAAAGAAATGAAAAGATGCTGCTGATGCGGGCGAACAATTCACAGTCGATCACCGCGTCGATCTTGAGTGCACGCAATGTGCGGATCGCATTGAGGCTGTCCTTGACCAAGCCGCTCAGTGAGCCGTCATCCAGCGTCAGCACGTTGGCCGCGGGAACCACACCGAGCAGGTCCAGAACTTCTCGGTTCTTGGCAAACAGCAGAACGTGGATGGCTGCATCCGGATACTGCTGCTTCAGCCGCGCAAACATCGGATGCGCGAGCACCAGACTGCCCATCTCGGAAAGCAGGATGATCAGTATCCTGCGCGGTGGGGTATTGACAGTCGCGTTGCCCCGGAAACGATCCAGCAGTGAGAGCAGCGCGCAGATCGGCACGCCTAGATAACGGTCTACCGCGCGCTGGAATTTGATGTTCATGTGGTCACCATTGGTCGAACTGGAAACCAGCTACCGCATGTGATGTAGAAATATATGTACGGTCCGCAATTATTGGAGTGCATATTCCAACTTCTGATAAAAATGAACACAAGGCGGCGAGAACAAGGCGACGATGACAGTACACATAGTACGGCAAGGAGCCGAAGTCGAAGCCAACACAGTGATCGTTTTATCAGGAATTGGAAGTTATTGCTTCCGAACCTGACCGACGAAGATGACCATCGCAAAGCCGCGCTGCAATTCCTTGCTGTACCAGTTGGACATGTTGACTCCCTTGCTGAAGCCGACGCGGTCACCGACCTTGAGATCATCGATCTTCTGCCCGGCTATCCAAACCTGCTCACCCTTCTCGTTCTGAACATGGATGTAGGTGTAAGCCTCGGCCTGGATAAATTCTATGACTTTGCCCTGGTTCGGCAATACCGATTTGATCGCGTCGCGTTCGGCAAGCCTGGCTTTCACCGCCTTGGCTTCCTGTTCTGTGCCCCAGTAGCCGAAGTCACCGGCAGCGTTGCGGTTTGCATAGATCACGCTGGCCAGATAGCCGTCACGGTTGGTTCCGCCGATCACGTAGAGCCGCCCTTCGTAATCGATGGTGCTGAAATTGGCGCGCGGCTGATCGAGCGGTGTGGTGTATTTCCACGGTTCGAGTGCTCCGTCCTTGCCGACCCTGGTGATTTCGATGCTG
>JBDTPM010000226.1:0-8817 GCA_039932695.1 Gallionella sp.
CGACCGCAGTGGCGTCGCTCAGGAAGGAACGCAAGCTGATCAAGGCCAAAGAGGAAAAAGACGGGGATTGGAAAGAGTTTTGATAGAGCTGCTAGACTAACCATCCGAGCTGTATGGCAGTTTATGTAGTCAATTTATTTGGAAAGTCATGAGTTCTATCCTTCAATCAAACGGTGGTTATGATCGTGAATTCGTATTCACGCTGGAGGATTTCGAGCGGGTGTCGCGATTGATTTATGAGCATGCCGGTATCTCGCTGAAGCCTTCCAAGCAGGATATGGTATACAGCCGTCTGGCACGGCGGTTGCGGGTGACCGGGGTCGATAATTTTCGGGATTATCTGGCGTTGCTGGAAAGCAATAATGCGGTCGAATGGGAAGCTTTTGTTAACTCGCTCACCACCAATCTGACCTCGTTTTTTCGCGAGCCGCATCATTTTCCATTGTTGGCGGAGCATGTGACCAAGCAAAACGGGCGTCATCAGATATGCCTGTGGTGCTCGGCGGCTTCAACGGGTGAAGAGCCATACTCGATGGCGATGACCATGGCGGATGCTTTTGGCAGTTTCACCCCGCCTGTTACGATCGTGGCAACCGACGTGGATACGAATGTGCTCGCCAAAGCCGAGGCGGGAGTTTATCCGATCGAGCGCGTCGAGAAATTGTCCGCTGATATTGTGAAGCGATTTTTTTTGCAGGGTACAGGGGCGCAATCAGGGTTTGTAAAAGTCAGGCCGGAATTGCAGGCCATGATCACTTTCCGTCCGGTGAATTTGCTGGCCGATAGCTGGCCGATACGCGGGCCGCTGGATGCGATATTTTGCCGCAATGTGATGATCTACTTTGACAAGGAAACACAACTCAAGATACTGCAACGATTCGCACCTATGTTGCAGCCAGACGGGTTGCTCTTCGCAGGTCATTCGGAGAGTTTTTATAATGCCACGCACTTGCTCAGGTTGCGCGGAAAGACGGTATATGAATTGGCAAAACCACATCCCCATGGACATAATCAGACAAAATAATTCAACGTACTTTATGGCGAAGCCGGAAGGGGTAGTTCAACATGGCTGAGCATGGCTACGAAGAGGTTCTGTCACCGCATCTGTACTACGACCGTGAGCACAACTCCGATGCGGCCAAGATACTGCCCGGTGAATACTATGCTACCGGACGCAACATGGTTTTGGTCACCGTGCTGGGATCCTGTGTCTGCGCATGTATACGCGACAGGGTCAGCGGGATCGGCGGGATGAATCATTTCATGTTGCCCGAAAGCGGACAGGACCGGAACAATCCGCTGGGCGAGTCGGCACGCTATGGTACTTATGCGATGGAAATATTGATCAACCAGTTGCTCAAAATGGGCGCGAAGCGCAGCAATTTCGAGGCGAAAGTGTTTGGAGGCGGATCGGTGTTGCGCGGCTTCACAGTCAATAACGTCGGCGAAAGAAATGCGGAATTCGTGTTGCAGTTCCTTAACACGGAAAAAATCGCTGTCGCGGCGCAGGATCTGCTCGATATCTATCCGCGAAAAGTATATTACTTCCCCAATACCGGGCTGGTCAGGGTGAAGAGTTTGAAACACGTCCACAACGATACGATCATCAGCCGCGAAGCAGAATACAAAAAACGCTTGCAATATTCCAAGCTGGAGGGGGACGTGGAGTTGTTTGGTTGATGTGACATCAAGGGGCAGCCTTGCGACTGCGGGGTTTGGTCTTGACCTTAATTGCGCGGGCAATTCAGGCTCCTGCGGATGCGACCGGATCATTTGAACAAGAGTGAATATGAAGAACCGCAAGATTACGGTGTTGGTGATAGATGACTCCGCGCTGATTCGTAGCGTGATGAAAGAGATCATCAATCGGGAAAAGGATATGGTGTGCGTGGGAGCTGCTCCCGATCCGCTGGCGGCGCGCGAGATGATCAAGGCGCTCAATCCGGATGTGCTGACTTTGGACGTGGAAATGCCCAAGATGGACGGGCTGGATTTTCTGGAGCGACTGATGCGTCTGCGCCCGATGCCGGTGGTGATGGTGTCCACAATGACCGAGATCGGTTCCGATATCACCTTCCGTGCGCTAGAATTGGGGGCGGTAGATTTCGTGTCCAAGCCGAAGCTGGATATTGCGCGTGGCATGGAAGAGTATTCCATCGAAATTGCCGACAAGATTCGCGCCGCCGCCCAGGCGCGGGTACATAAAAAAGCCATTGTCACGGAGTTGGAGAAATTTTCAGCGGATGCGATATTGCCCAGTGTCGCAGGGCGGTTCCGTTCCACTGAAAAACTTGTTGTCATCGGTGCGTCCACCGGAGGCACCGAAGCGATCAAGGAGATATTGACCAGGTTGCCCGCAGATGCGCCAGGCGTACTGGTGACGCAGCACATGCCAGAGCACTTTACCAAGTCATTTGCGGACCGGTTGAACAGCCTGTGCAGGATCTCGGTCAAGGAAGCGGAACATAACGAGCGGATCCTGCCGGGATACGCTTATATCGCGCCGGGGAATTCGCATCTGTTGATCAAACGTAGCGGCACAAATTATATGATCCAGTTGGATCAGGGAGAGCTGGTAAATCGCCATCGTCCGTCGGTCGATGTGCTGTTTCGTTCGGCAGCCAATGTTGCCGGTGCAAACGCGCTTGGTATAATTCTGACCGGCATGGGCAAGGATGGCGTGCAGGGTCTGCTGGAAATGAAGCAGACCGGCTCTCACACCATTGCGCAGGACGAGGCAAGTTGCGTGGTTTTTGGTATGCCCAAGGAGGCGATTGCAGCAGGAGCTGCCTGCGAAGTGCTGCCGTTACAGAATATCGCGCGCCGTACCATGGAATATCTCGAGTCGCGCGGTGACAGGACCAGTCGAATCTAGCAAGATGCTCATGTACAGCAATTCCCTTCGCGTTGCTGCTTTATATCATCAGGAATAATGCGCAATAAAAATGCCGCTGGCCGGTTAAAGACCTGAGATGTAGTTCTCACCAAGGTTTAACCGGACAGCGGCGATGCGCTGTTACGAAAAAATCATTTGACGATATTCACACCGCCCGGCGTTGAGGAAACGTATCCGACCGCACCCGGGGTCCGTTTGACAAAGTCGACCACCTCCGCGTCACCCGACTTCACGGCGGGTGGGGTCAGGCCGTCGCGGAATGATTTCTTGGTCCACATGCTGTTGTATTTGTCACCGGCCATATTCATGTATTTGGACAGGAAGTTAGCCTGCGATGCCGCATTGTCGACCGGGATCAGCTTGGTGCCGCCGGCGAATTGCTTTTCCCCGAGGAACACATCCTTCACGTCGGCGGCGGAGATAGTGGTTCCCGAATTGGAAATGACGACCACATCAACCGCATAGGCAACCTGGGATAACAACAAAGCCATCAGGACGGCAGGGAAAAATCTGAAAAAAGTTGATTTCATGATGCGCTATCTCCTTAGGCTTAGAAGCGGATGGCATACTGTGCGAGCAGGCTGCGGTATTTGTATGCCGTTCTGCCCGTCTCAGCGGCGAACTTCGAGCTCATCAACTCGAATTTCAGCGATGCTTTCGGGTTTACGTCGTACTTGAACCCCAACACCTGCCTGAAGTAGGACTGACCGTTGTCCTGCATACTGAAATAGTTGTCCAATTGGCTCAGCACTGTTTTTTCCACGCGCAGGAAGGGAGTCATCCGGCCTTTGAACGTCCTGCCCAGCTGCAGATAGTCGGCCCAGCTGCTATGCGAACCGGAGGTGCCGCTCTTGTCCTTGTTGTTGAAACGATAATATTCGCCCAGCACTTCCCATTCGTTTCCCTGATAAACGACTGAGCCGCCAGCCATGCTTACTTCCGTTTTGTTGAGGAGCGTGGTGCCAAACAGCGTTCCATCCGAATCATCGTCCACGTCGCCGCGCAAGGCATGGATCGACAGTCTCAGGCCATCCGCCCGGCCAGAGAATTCATAGCCCAGATTCAGCCCGGCCATGGCCTGGTGATTGTTGTCACCGGCAGTATTGATGTTCAATGTACCCAGAGATTGTGGGACTGGAGTTGCTGCAGCTGCTGGATTCACCGGATCTTGCCCCATGCTGATCTTCGGTCCGTTTCCTGCGAACACATCGTAGGTGAACTTGCCGATGCCCGCCCTGACC
This sequence comes from Gallionella sp., assembly GCA_039932695.1. Classification (GTDB taxonomy): domain Bacteria; phylum Pseudomonadota; class Gammaproteobacteria; order Burkholderiales; family Gallionellaceae; genus Gallionella. The sequence goes on from JBDTPM010000226.1 coordinate 4,138, forward strand.
TTGCCCGAGCCCAAAAAACCCACCATGTGCGCCGGCAGGATCCCGCCCTTGTCCTCGAAATCGAGGAAGCGCGGCCGCAACACGGCAGTCTGTATCTGTGCGCCGTGGTGAAAGCCGGTATTCCAGTATCCGTATGGCGTGTGGAAACGCCCCGCCCACAGCGTGGCATTGTCGCTGAAGGTGTATCCTATTTGCATCCGCTCCAGATCGGTCGCCACCTCGCCTCCCTTGGTGGTCTCGAAAATGATCTCGATCAGCCCTTTGACGTTGCTGTCGAATTGCGGGGTCAAATAAAAATCCAAAGAACCCACGTTGAATCCTTTCGGATCGGTTGATTCCTTGCTGTGTGCGGTGTAGCCCACATCGGCAAAACCGTGCAATGGCACTCCGTCACCTTCCGCTTGTGCCAGGGTGGGGAGGGTCAGCAAGATACCCGCTATCGACGCACTCAATAAAGCCGGCAATCCCCGTTGCCAGGAGTGGTTCATGTTCACTTTTTCTGCAGTTACCATTTTGGCCTCCGAAATTTATAGGATTTTGCTACCAGATACCCGCTGCACAAGCTCCCTGCTACCGCAACTCAACAAACAAGTTGGTCAAACGAAACAACCCGCAAAAAGCTTCGAATTCATGTCTGCTACAGATGTACAGGAAAATACCCTGGAGTCCGACTCCGTATAGATGCTAGTGCAAACTACCTGATCGTGCAACACATTCATCAAGCCCGGTCAGGGAGCGAATGAACGGGCTGACAGGACTCATCAATCTGATGGTTAAGTGTTGGCTGATTTCACCGGGGTGGTCAAATATCCGCTAGTGTGCGCTACGCACCTCATCAGACAGCGATAGACGCAGCAAGCAACGAGTCAATCCGGATTTCAATAACTTTGCTTATTCAAATTGTGCGGTCAGCCTCAGAGGACTACAATGCCGGCATGGCCGATTTCAATTTGACCCACCATTTCCTGATCGCGATGCCCGCGATGCAGGAGGGATTCTTCGCCGGCACCCTGACCTATGTGTGCGAGCACAACGAGAACGGGGCGCTGGGCATCGTGGTGAATCGCCCGATCAGTCTGACGCTGGGCGAGTTGTTCGGTCAGATCAATATCCCGCTGCATCAGCCCAAGCTGGTGAAGATGCCGGTGCACTTTGGCGGACCGGTGCAGACCGAACGAGGTTTTGTGCTGCATGACACCCCGGGAAACTGGGAGTCCACCCTGCGCATCAACGACAAGCTGGCCCTGACCACGTCCAGGGACATACTCGAGGCGATGAGCGCAGGCAGGGGGCCACGCAACATCATCGTCACGTTGGGTTATGCGGGCTGGGACCAGGGGCAGCTGGAGCATGAGATCACCGAGAATACCTGGCTGACCGTGCCTGCTTCCGAGCACATCCTGTTCGATCTGCCGGCTGAGGAGCGGCTCGCGGCGGCGATGGCCTTGCTCGGGATCGATTACGCATCGCTGGCCGAGGGTGCAGGGCATGCCTGAGGGGGTGGCCATTCCAACTCCAGCCTTCACCCCCCAGGGCACACTCCTCGCATTCGATTTCGGCACCAGACGTATCGGCATCGCTATCGGCAATACTCTGCTGCGCCGCGCCAATCCGCTGACCACCATAGACGCAGAAAAGACCGAAGCGCGCTTTGCGGCGATCGCCAGCTTGCTAAACGAATGGCAGCCCGGCGCGCTGCTAGTCGGCCTGCCGGCCAACGACGACGGCACGCCGCATGAGCTGACCGCACTGTGCCGCCGCTTCGCAAACCGACTCAAGGGGCGGTTCAAATTGCCGACGATTTTGCTGGATGAGCGTTATACTTCACTCGCTGCGAGCACGCAGTTGAACGAAGAGGGTATCCACGGCAGAAAACAGAAACCCCTGCTCGACCAATACGCCGCACAGCAGATCTTGCAGGCTTATTTTGATGAACCCGCAGCGGGAATAATCATATGAACAATCCACAACTAAACAAACACGGTGAGTTGCAACACCTGCTGACCACCGAAGGCTTGCCGGTCGGCATCGTGCGCGACATCCTCGACCGTGCCGCGACCTTCGTAGATGTCAGCGATGGGCTGGAGATCAATAATGTCCCGCTGCTGAACGGCAAGTCGGTGTTCAACGTGTTCTTCGAGAACAGCACGCGAACCCGCACCACTTTTGAGATCGCAGCCAAGCGCCTGTCGGCGGATGTGGTCAACCTGAATATCGGTTCATCCTCCACCAGCAAGGGCGAAACGCTGCTGGATACCGTGGATAACCTGTGCGCGATGCACGCCGACATGTTCGTGGTGCGCCATGCGCAAAGCGGCGCGGCGCATTTCATCGCCAGGCACGTCGCGCCGGAGATCCACGTCATCAATGCCGGCGACGGACGCCACGCGCACCCGACACAGGCACTGCTGGACATGTTCACGATCCGGCATTACAAGAAAGAGTTTCACAACCTGCGTGTCGCCATCGTCGGCGACGTTCTGCACTCGCGTGTGGCGCGCTCGCAGATCCATGCGCTGACTACGCTTGGCGTACCTGAGGTGCGCGTGATCGCGCCCAAGACGCTGCTGCCCACCATGGTCGAAAAACTCGGCGTTCAGGTCTATCACAGCATGGCGCAAGGATTGAAGGATGTGGACGTGGTGCTGATGCTGCGCCTGCAGAACGAGCGTATGCAGGGTGCGGCACTGCCCTCGGCGCAAGAGTATTTCAAGAATTACGGGCTCACCGAGGAAAAGCTGTCCTATGCGAAACCGGATGCCATCGTGATGCACCCGGGACCGATGAATCGCGGCGTCGAGATCGACTCCAGCGTGGCGGATGGCGCGCAGTCGGTGATCCTGCCCCAGGTCACGTTCGGCATTGCGGTGAGGATGGCGGTGATGAGTACACTCGCAGGAATATCCATATGAACATTCACATCAAGAACGGTCGCCTGCTCGACCCGAAGAACAGCATCGATGCGCGGCAGGACGTGTATATCGTCGACCAGCGCATCGCCGCGATCGGTGCCGCACCCGCCGGTTTTGTTGCCGCCGAGGTGATCGATGCGAGCGGGCTGATCGTGATGCCCGGTCTGGTGGATGTTTCGGCGCGCCTGCGCGAGCCGGGCTACGAATACCGGGCCACGCTGGAATCAGAGATGGATGCTGCGGTGGCGGGCGGGGTCACCTCGCTGGTGTGTCCGCCGGATACCGATCCGCCGCTGGACGAGCCGGGGCTGGTGGAAATGCTCAAGCACCGCGCTCGTTCGCTGAATCAGGCGCGGGTGTTCCCGGTCGGCGCACTGACCTATGGTTTGAAGGGTGCGGAGTTGACCGAGATGGTGGAGTTGACCGATGCGGGTTGCAAGGCTTTCGGTCAGGCCGATGCGCCGCTCACCGACACCCGCGTGCTGTTGCGCGCGATGCAATACGCCGCGACTTTCGGCTACCGCGTGTGGCTGCGCCCGCAAGACAGTTTCCTCGCCAAAGACGGCGTGGCGCACGACGGTGAAGTCGCGACACGACTCGGCCTGCCCGCCATCCCGGTGATCGCCGAGACCATCGCTTTGACCACCATGCTGAAACTGGCGCGCGAGACCGGCGTCAAGCTGCACCTGTGCCGCATCTCCAGTGAAGCGGGAGTAGAGTTGATACGCGCCGCCAAACGCGAGGGCTTGCCGGTGACCTGCGACGTGTCGATGAATCACGTGCACCTGTCCGAAATGGACATCGGCTACTTCGATGCCAACTGCCACCTGATGCCGCCGCTGCGCAGTCTGCGCGACAAGGATGCATTGCGTGCGGGGTTGCGTGACGGCACGATAGACGCGATCTGCTCGGACCATTCGCCGGTGGATGAAGATGCCAAGCAATTGCCGTTCGCCGAAGCCGAGGCGGGCGCGACGGGCCTGGAATTGCTGTTGCCGCTGGTACTGAAGTGGGCAGAGCAGGACGGTATCCCTTTGCTCGACGCGTTGGCGCGTGTCACCACCAATGCGGCCAACCTGATCAATCCGAAGATGGGCCACTTGTCAGTGGGAGCGCATGGCGATGTGTGCGTCTTCGACCCGGCAGTTGAATGGAAAGTTGAAGCTGGTGCGCTCAAAAGTCAGGGCAAGAACACACCTTTCCTCGGCATGCAGATGCAGGGACGGGTGCGCTATACCGTGGTTGAAGGCAAGATTGTTTTTTCCAACCCGAAATAAGTTTGTCCCTCTATAGATTCAGTCCGTGTAATTTTTCATCCAGGAATATGCTGTGAACCCACTATTGGATTTCTCCGGTCTGCCGCGATTTGGTAAAACTACTGATGCATCTACTAGCCATCTGACTAGCCCAGCAAAAGACGCCGGGCAAGTCATTGGTTATAGCCATTCCACAAAGCTGCCAAACGACGGCAGCCAAGTGGCTGGTTACGCGGAGATCAAACCCGAGCATGTCGCTCCGGCGATAGAGAAATTGCTGGCCGAGAACCGCGCGCTGATCGCGCGACTATTGAGCGATAGCGCGCAACCCACCTGGCAAAATTTTGTCGTGCCGATGGAAGACGCCAACGAGCGGGTATCACGCGCCTGGGGGCCGGTCGGACATTTGAACGCGGTGATGAACTCGCCCGAGTTGCGCGAGGTGTACAACGCCACGCTGCCGAAGATCACCCAGTATTACGCCGAGCTGGGGCAGAACCTCGCGCTGTTCG
>JBDTPM010000227.1:0-4989 GCA_039932695.1 Gallionella sp.
ACCTGCCGCTTTCGGCACAAGTGCAGAAGCTCACCAGCCCGGCCGAGATGGGCGAATTGTTCAAGGTGATCGCTTTGGGTAAAGGGATGGCGAATCCGCTGTGCGGATTCACCCGGGGTGATCTGACGCGCACGCTGTGAATAGAATCGCCCCGGCATAATCTGGCAGGGTGCGTTACGCATCATCGCCAAATGGTGCGCAAGCGCACCCTTGTATCTTTCCACCCGTGGTGGTTAGCTACCATCACACGAGACGGAGGAAGCTTGTGCGCACCCTGAAGGCTAGACCTTGTTTTGTAGATCAAGCCCTTCGTCTACAAACTGCGCCGATTTTCGACCAGGGCTGCTATCGCCTTGATCCGCGCCTGTTGCACTGCGGCAGCGATCGTACTTGCATCGGTGCATGCCTTTGCAATCGCGCCGGCATCCACTGCACGAGCGACAGCCAGCAATTGCAACAGGTAATCCGCCTGCGGATAGGCATCCTGCTCGTGCCCGGTGCGTCCGCGCGCATCCGACGCACACGCCTGCAACAATTGGGTGAATCGCTCCGGTCTACGCCACGCGTCTGCGGACTGAAATAATTTAATGATGGTCTCGGCGCGCAATTCTTTGGCTCGGTGCACGTCGCCGTGATAGCGCGCGACCAGCAATCCCAGATCGCGGCACTCACTGGGAACGCGCAAGCGCTCGCACATCGCTTGCAGCAGCTCGACGCTGCGCAGCTCGTGTCCGATGTGGCGCGGCAAGATATCCTTGGGTGTATTGCCCTTGCCCAGATCATGGGTCAGCGCGGCAAAGCGCACTTCCAGCGTGTAGTCGTGCTGCGCCGCATCGTCCACCACCAGCATCGTGTGGATGCCGCAATCGATCTCGGGATGATGTTTTTCCGGCTGCGGCACGCCGAACAGCGCGTCCACTTCGGGGATGATCTTCTGCAGCGCCCCGCAACTGCGCAGCGTCTCGAAGAATCGCGATGGTTTTTTTTCCATCAGGCCGCGCGCCAGTTCCTGCCAAACCCGCTCGGCGACCAACGCATCCACTTCGCCGTTGTTCACCATGTCGCGCATCAATTTCAAAGTATCTGGTGCGATTGAAAATCCGAAGCGTGCCGCAAACCTTGCCGCGCGCAGGATGCGCACCGGGTCTTCGCTGAACGCGGGGCTGACATGGCGCAGGATGCCTGCACGCAGATCGGCGACGCCGTTGTGCGGGTCGATCAGCTTGCCGTCGGCGTCCTCGGCGATGGCGTTGATGGTGAAATCGCGGCGCAGCAGATCCTGCTCGAGCGTGACATCCGGCGCGGCATACACGGCAAATCCCTGATAGCCGCGCGCGGTCTTGCGCTCGGTGCGCGCCAGCGCGTATTCCTCGTGGGTTTGCGGATGCAGGAACACCGGGAAGTCCTTGCCCACCGGCTGAAAGCCCTGCGCGACCATGTCTTCCGGCGTGCTGCCCACCACTACCCAGTCATGATCCTGAACGGCCAATCCCAGCAGACGGTCGCGCACCGCGCCGCCTACGCAATAGACTTTGGCCGCTCCATGAAGTTTGCCTTCGGCTTGATCCGGCTTATGGCTCATGGTTCGGCAGGCCTGTCATGAACAGCATCGAAGCCTGTCCTGAGCTCAGTCGAAGGGGCTTCAGCGGGAATGAACGGCATGATAGTTTGAAGACTATCTTCCGTTTTGCCCGGAACGATACCCAAACGCATTTTGAGAGGGCGTAACGGTGCGTTGAATTGACTGGCGTAATACATGGTGTTGCTCAGCACCTTTTTCACATAGTCGCGCGTTTCTTCGAACGGAATGGTCTCGGTATAGATCGCGCCTTCCAGCGGCTTGTCCCCGCGCCACTCGCGCGCGCGCCGCGGTCCGGCATTGTATGCCGCCGAAGCCAGCACCGGACTGTCATCGAACTGGGAAAGTACCGATTTCATGTAGTAGGTGCCAAGGCGCAGATTGGTGTCGAGTTGATGGATCAGCGATTTGCGATAACTTTTCAGACCCAGCTTGTTCGCCACCCAACGCGCGGTGGCCGGCATGATCTGCATCAGCCCGGCCGCGCCGACACCGGACTTGGCGCTGCTGACAAAACGGCTCTCCTGGCGCATCAGGCCGTACACCCACGCCTCTTCCAAACCGTGCTCGCGGATGTGCTCCTGCAACACCTCGCGATACGGCGCAAGATAACGCAAACTGAAATCATGCACACTGACAGTCCGGTCCGCTGCGCCGATGGCGCGGTCATACATCTCGTTGCGCCGCGCGATCTCGGCTGCAGTGATCAACTCGCGATCATTGAAATTGCGTATCAACCAGCGCCATTCATCCAATGCCTCGTTGCGCAAACCCATACGATACAGAGCCAGGGTGCGCTGTACACCGGGCAGTGCCAGCATCTCCTTGATGGACTGGCTGTCCGGCTTGTAGGCCGGCACAGCCTGGCTCAGCACCGGCGTGCCGGCCAACTCCTCGCCCGCCAATAACCCGTAAAAATGATACTCGCTGCTCAATGGCGCGAACAGATCCCTCGCTTCGACAGGCTTGCCCATTGCCTGCAAGGCACGGGCTTTCCAGTACCTCCAGACAGCTTCGCGCTGTTGCAGCTCGCTCATCGCGATGACGCTCGACAGCACCTCGGGCCAATCGTGTGTGCGCAGTGCCGCGCGTACCCGCCATGCGGATTGCTGCTCGTTGAGCGGCGTGTTTGCCGCCTCCTTGTACCATTGCAGCGCACGATCATCCAGATCACGCGCCGCCTCATACGCCAGCCTGCCGTAAAAATAATGCTGTTCGGGCGACGGGAAATAGGGCGCGATCTTCATCCAGCGCTTGGCCGCCAGATCGGTGGACTGTTTTGCCAGCCGTTGCAAGGCGAACAACACCACGGCCCGCTGTCCTTCGCCCGCCAATTTCGGATTCCATTCCATCGGTGACACCGTGCTGGCCTCACTGGCTATCGTGCATGGGTCGCACACCGAAGGCACATGTGAACCGCCATCAGTGACTGATATTTCGGGCTCATCAGCCTTGTCCATCCCCAACTTATCCAAAAGACTACGCCATCCAGGCCGAGTTCCGGAAGCGGTTATTCCCTGCCCATTTGAAGGAAATTCCGGCACGCGTTTCTGGTACAGGGGCGGAATCGAAACGGTTGGCTCGTCGTAATGTTGCCTGATCTTCGCCAGCAGCGATTCCACAGCCATTGTGTCTATCCCGCCCAACACAAGGCCGGATGTGGATGGCCGTCTTGCTGCCTCGTCAACGCCGGAGTGCCGCGCGACGATGATCGCGGAGATGCTGAATATCCGGCAGGGATTCGGGCAAACATGCGATTCGGAAGATTTTCCATTCTGCATGACCAGGACTGGGGAGCCAGAGTCCGACAGAACATGCGTGAGGTTAAGGCAGCCATTCGCCAAATCGGCACGCCAGCCTGGCACATCAGCGGGTTGCAGATATCTAAAAGAATATTCAGGGCTTATATAAATATCTGATGTCGCACTGCCGCGCTGCGCCGGGGTAGATATTTTTCCGGAACCGCCGGCGGGATGCTGCATCCCGGGAATTTCCAGATCAAGGGAATGCCCGGCCAATAATGGATAATCCGCTGCCCATTTCCGGTAGGGCGGATTCTGAATCGCGCCAGCCGAAGCCCGCGCTTCGACCACCTCTACCGGTTTGGCACGGGAAGTCGCCGGCGGGGCCACTGTCATGGATTTACTGTCATCCAGTTTCAACTTGTCCAGATATCGAAGCGAATCGGCCGCGGCATTTTCCAAAGCCTTGGCAGAAACTCCCTGATCGCCTTCCAGCCGCGCGAAAAGCTGTTTGGCGAGCGAAACGTTGCCTGCCTCCAGTGCCAGGCGCAGCCGCTGATTGATATCCTGTTTGCTGATGATGCCGGCGGAGATCGCCGCTTCGAACGGCACGCCGCAGCTCTCCGGCTGTCCCTTGCTGCTGAACCACAGTGCGCGCGCTTCGCGCAATGCGGTCTGATCGTGGTTGCGCAGACGCGACTGCAGGATAAAGCAGGTCAGTTCGGTATCCTCGTTGAGCAGCAGCGGGTATTCAGAATCGAACAATTCCCATTGCTGCCTGCTGCCCAGCAGCTTGAGCCACTCTCCGCGCAACTGATCGATCAGCGGCGTGTCTTCGGGTCGGGAAAGGAATCTTATCATCGCCCCCGGTTCAGCCTTGTTCAGATCGAGGCGCAACTGATAATAATTGACGTAAACATCGAGCGGTGTATTTTTCAGCCGCTGTGCAAGCTGTTGCAACTTGACCGCATTGCCGGCACGGAACGCATCGTTCGCCGCAAGAAAATCCGCATCCTGATCCGCCAGCACTGGAGCGGAGACCAGTAAAAAAAAGTAAAGTATGAACCTCATTGCCAACCATCGATAAACCAACCTCGCGGAGCATAGCACATTGCATCTGCGCCGCCCGTTCCGGGCCGGATTGCCGGCACCTGTCAGCCACAAACAAAACCCCCCATCGGACGACTGATGAGGGGTTCTTGCCATACCATCGATCTACTTATGCAAGCGTTGCTGTTCCTCCGGGCTGGACCCAATCCTTGGGCACCAGGAATTCTTCGTACAGCTTTGCTTCGGCGCTGCCCTTCTCCGGGTGCCAGTCGTAACGCCATTTCACCAGCGGCGGCATCGACAACAGGATGGACTCGGTGCGTCCGTTGGTTTGCAGACCGAAGATCGTGCCTCTATCGATCACCAGATTGAATTCGACATAGCGTCCGCGGCGGTATAACTGGAAGTCGCGCTCGCGTTCGCCGTAAGGAGTGTCCTTGCGTTTCTCCAGTATCGGCACATAGGCCGACAGGAAATGATCGCCGACGCTTTGCTGGATGCCGAAAGCCGTGTCGAAATCCGGTTCGGAGAGATCGTCGAAGAAGATGCCGCCCACGCCGCGCGGTTCGTTGCGGTGCGGCAGGAAGAAATAGTCGTCGCACCATTTTTTATACCTGG
>JBDTPM010000228.1:0-5810 GCA_039932695.1 Gallionella sp.
ACCGGCGGCAACGGCTTGCAAGTGCTGGCGATGCCGGTGGTGGATTTCGCCAAGTACGGCGCGATCGAAATCAAACCGCTATCGCGCATCAAGAAGATCTCGGGCGCGAACCTGCATCGCAACTGGGTGACCATCCCGCACATCACGCAATTCGACGAGGCCGACATCACCGAAATGGAAGCGTTCCGCAAGGAGCTTAATGTGGAATACGCCAAGCAGAACATCAAAATCACGCCGCTGGCCTTCATGCTCAAAGCGGTCGTGGTCGCGCTGCAACAATTTCCGGAATTCAACGCATCGCTGGATGCCAGCGGCGAGAATCTGGTGTTCAAGCAATACTTCCACATCGGAGTGGCGGTCGACACTCCCGACGGACTGATGGTGCCGGTGCTGCGCGATGTGGATCAGAAAGGCATCGTGCAGCTCGCCAAGGAACTCGGTGAGATCAGTGCGCGCGCCCGGGAGAAGAAAATCACCGCAGCCGAGATGCAGGGTGGTTGTTTTTCGATCTCCAGCCTGGGCGGGATCGGCGGCACGGCATTCACACCCATCATCAACGCGCCGGAAGTGGCGATCCTCGGCGTGTCCAAAGCCATCATCAAGCCGATGCATCAGGATGACACCTTTGTGGCGCGTCTGATGTTGCCGCTTTCTTTGTCATATGACCACCGCGTGATCGACGGCGCAACGGCAGCGCGCTTTACCGTTTTTCTGACGCAAGTGCTGGCGGATGTTCGCCGCCTTGCATTGTAATCGGTGAGCAACAAAGCGATCGGCATTCTGGGGGGGACCTTCGACCCGATCCATTACGGGCATCTGCGCCTCGCCGAGGAAATGCTGGAGTTGGCCGATCTCAGGCAGATCCGATTCATCCCCACCGGCACGCCGCCGCATCGCGACCCGCCGCAGGTATCCGCGCAACATCGCAGCGCGATGGTACGGCTGGCGATCGCCGACCAGCCCGCGTTCGTGCTGGACGACCGCGAGGTCAATCGCACTGCAAAATGTTATACGGTGGATACCTTGCGCGAACTGCGTGCCGAGTTGGGGGCGGCGCAACCGTTGTGCCTGCTGATGGGCGGCGATGCATTTTTGGAATTGCACACCTGGCACGAGTGGGAACAACTGTTCGAACTGGCGCACATCGTGGTGGGCTATCGTCCGGGCTACACATTGGAGGAACGCATCCACACAGCCACACCGGAATTGCGCCGGCAATATCAACAACGGCTGTGCGCTGTCCCCGCCTTGTCGCAACGGCCTTCCGGCGGAATCGTCGAGCTGGCGATCCCCAAACTGGAGATTTCAGCCACGCTGATCCGCAGCCGCGTGGCGGAAAATCGCAGCATACGTTACCTGCTGCCAAGCACGGTTGCCGACTACATTCATCAACATCACCTATACTCACCATGCTAACTACCGAAGAAAAAACCCAGGCCGTCATCGACGCTCTTGAAGATATCAAAGCCGCCAACATCAAGGTGATCGACACCAGCAAACTCAGCTCGTTGTTCGATCGCATGATCATTGCCAGCGCCACTTCCAAGCGGCAAACCAAAGCGCTCGCGGATAACGTGGTGGTCAAGCTCAAAGAGCGCGGGGAAGAAGTGCTGGGGCGCGAAGGGGAGGACAGCGGCGAATGGATACTGGTGGATCTGAATGAAGTTCTGGTTCATATCATGCAGCCCGCCGTCCGCGATTACTACAACCTGGAAGAGCTGTGGAGCAAGGCCCAGGCGGCACGACCCAAGTTGGCAAAGGCTCCTTAGCAGCACAAGAGGTCTGGTGAAAAAACAAACCCCTCCCGGCCTCCCCTTGTCAGGGGAGGAGATAACTCCCTCCCCTGACTGCAGAAGGGTCGCTGCGCAGCAGCGGGGAACCCGCTGGCGTACCCCTTGCGGGTGCAAGGGGAGGGTTGTGGAGGGGTTGAGGTTTTTGCATGAACGCGACCTGAAGGCTGTCAGTTATTCCAATCATTCTGTCCCGGCATGAAACTCATCATCGTCTCGGTCGGACACAAGATGACGGACTGGATCACGACAGGATTCAACGAGTACGCCAAGCGCATGCCGCGCGAGTCCAAGATCGAGCTGTTGGAGATCAGGCCCGAACCGCGCACCACCGGCAAAACGGTAGAACAGATCATGGCAGCGGAAGCACAGCGGATACTTGCTGTCCTGCCGCAAAATTGTCTGCGCATCGCCCTGGATGAGCGCGGCGCACAGCCGACCACCAGACAACTCGCCGAACAGATGCAGGACTGGATGCGCGAGGGCAGCGACGTGGCATTCATCATCGGCGGCGCAGACGGCTTGCATGCCTCGGTAAAGCAGGCCGCGCGGCAGCTGATGGCCTTGTCAGCGCTCACCCTGCCGCACGCGATGGTGCGTGTATTGCTTGCCGAACAGTTGTATCGGGCATGCAGCATGATGCACAATCACCCCTATCACCGCGAATAACACATAGTGGCGATTCGGAAATCGCCGCCACGTGAATCAATAAGGACAGATTATCTTATGCGCATCATTCAACCACGCATTTACCTTGCCTCACAGAGTCCGCGCCGCCGCGAACTGCTCAAACAGATCGGCGTCAATTTCGAAATGCTGTTGCTGCGCCAGGATCCCCACCGCGGCATGGATAACGATGAAGCACCCCTGCCTGATGAGCGACCGGAAGACTATGTGCAGCGCATCTGCAGGGAAAAAGCCCATGCAGGCTGGGTATCGCTGCGATATCGCAATCTGCCGCCTTTTCCGGTCCTTGCAGCGGATACCACGGTCACACTGGACGGAGCGTTCTTCGGCAAGCCGGAAAATTCCAAACATGCCGCGTCGATGTTGCGCCAGCTTTCCGGACGGGAGCATCAGGTGCTGAGTTCAGTCGCTATCGCGATGAATGAACATATCGAAGTCGCGCTTTCCACTTCCACGGTGCGCTTCATCACGCTCAGCGAAGAACGGATCCACCGCTATCTGCTCAGCCGTGAATTTCTGGACAAGGCCGGCGGCTATGCCATCCAGGGGATGGCCGGCGCGTTTGTCGAACATCTTTCCGGCAGTTATTCCGGGGTGATGGGTCTGCCATTGTTCGAAACCGTGCAATTGCTGCAACGCTTTGACTGCCCTACCCCATGAGCGAGGAGATCCTCATCAATGTCACCCCCCAGGAAACCCGCGTCGCGGTGATGCAGCTCGGGGTGGTGCAGGACATGTATATCGAGCGCAGCAGCAGCCGCGGCATCGTGAGCAATGTGTATCTCGGCAAGGTGATACGCGTGTTGCCGGGCATGCAATCCGCATTCATCGATATTGGGCTCGAACGCTCGGCATTCCTGCATGTGGCGGATATCTGGGAAAACAGCGGCAATGGCGATACTGCCAAGCCGATCGAAAAAGTCCTGTTCGAGGGACAGTCGCTGCTGGTGCAGGTCATCAAGGAACCCATCGGCAGCAAGGGTGCGCGGCTTTCCACACAACTCAGCATCGCCGGGCGCTTGCTGGTTTATCTGCCGCAGGAGACACACATCGGGGTGTCGCAGCGTATCGAGAACGCGGAACAGCGCGATGCCTTGCGTGCCAAGCTGCAAGCCGTGCTGCCGCCGGAACACCGTGGTGGCTACATCATCCGTACCGTTGCGGAAACCGCGGCCGATCCGGATTTTCTGGCCGACATCGAATATCTGGACAAGCTGTGGGCCAATCTGCAAGCCGCTGTGAAAACTGCCAGCGCACCGCAAATGCTGTATCAGGAACTCGACATCAGCTTGCGTGTGCTGCGCGATTTCGTCAATCAGGACACCTCGCGCATCCTGATCGATTCCCGCACCACCCACCAGAAGATGCTGGACTTCGCACAAGCCTACAATCCGATCGCGACCGGCCGTTTGGAGCACTATCCCGGCGCGCGCCCGCTATTCGATCTGTATAACGTGGAAGAAGAGATCGAACGCGCCTTAGCCAAGCGCGTCGATCTGAAGTCCGGGGGCTATCTGATCATCGACCAGACCGAAGCCATGACCACCGTGGACGTGAACACCGGCGGATTTGTCGGGCTGCGCAATTTTGATGACACCATTTTCAAGACCAATCTGGAAGCCTCGCAGATCATCGCGCGGCAGTTGCGCTTGCGCAACCTGGGCGGCATCATCATCTGCGACTTCATCGACATGGATACCCAGGAACATCGCGACGCGGTGCTGGAAGAATTCAAAAAGGCCTTGGCACGCGACCACACGCGCATAAGCGTGAACGGCTTTTCTTCGCTGGGCTTGCTGGAAATGACCCGCAAGCGCACCCGCGAGAGCCTGGCACACGTGCTGTGCGAGCCCTGCCCCACTTGCCAGGGTCGCGGTGAAGTGAAAACCGCACAGACGGTGTGTTATGAGATCCTGCGCGAGATCCTGCGCGAAGCACGCCAGTTCAACGCGCGCGAGTACCGGATACTGGCCTCTCAGCAAGTCATCGATCTGTTTCTGGAGGAGGAATCCCAGGCACTGGCGGAGCTTTCCGATTTCATCGCCAAACCGATCTCGATGCAGGTTGAAACGCTTTACGGCCAGGAACAATACGATGTCATCCTGATGTGACGCGCCTTTTCGATTTTATAGTCTTGCAGTCTCGTGAAGAGCACGGCGCTCATTCCATTCGTGCAGCCCTGGCAAAGTCGGCATCTGGATTGCGAAGGGTGTGGTCAATCTGTTAGAGTTTCGCCCGCGTTTCAATCGCACAACAAAACCAATTCCAAGGAGGAAGCATGTTCAAGAAACTATGCGCAACGTTGTTGGCCGCCGCCGCATTTGTCGCACCTGCGCTTGCGCAGGCCGAAGAGCATCACGGGGATGTCTCCGTGGCACGCGCTTATATCAGGGAAGTCCAGCAGGCCGGAAAGTCCTATCTGGCAGCGCACAAATCGAACTTTTTCAAGGAATTATCCAAGGGACAGAAGCCGCGCGCTACCGTGGTGACCTGTTCGGATTCCCGCGTGCATACCAACATGCTCGACAAGACACCCGAAGGCGATCTGTTCGTGGTCCGCAACATCGGCAATCAGCTGGCGACCGCCAAGGGTTCCGTGCAATACGGCGTGAATCATCTGGGTTCCTCTCTGCTGCTGTTCATCGGCCATTCATCCTGCGGCGCGATCAAGGCTGCCAGCGGCGATTATTCGACTCTGGAAGAGCCGATCAAGAAAGAGCTGGATACCATCAACATCACCAAAGGCGCGGCGAATATCGACGGGGTGAAGGTCAATGTGAACAATCAGGTTGCGGCCGCGATGCAGGAATTTGCCGGCAAGGTGAAGAACGGCGAATTGTTGATCGTCGGGGCGGTTTATGATTTTGCCGATGATATGAAACAGGGCGCAGGCAAGCTCAACATCATCAACATGAACGGCGAGACCGATCCTGCAAAGATAAAGATGGCTGTTGCCGCCGATGCCGGGCACGGGCACGGTCATGACCACAACCATCATTGATCCTGCTGTATGGGGCAATAAACATGGATATCAATTAACCGGAATATTCTCTAAACCCCCTCTGATGAAACTTCTGATGTAACTACTAGCCATCTGACTAACCCAGCAAAAGACGCTGGGCAAGTCATTGGTTATAGCCATTCGACTAGACTGTCAAAGTACGACAGCCAAGTCGCTGGTTATAGCTCCCCCTTGTACCCGCAAGGAGACACGCCGTGGGGTGCACCCGTAAAGGGTACGCCGCCAGACTCTCGCCCTTCGGTCGGTCTTGGCGCAGCCCCGCTGCTGCGCAGCGACCCTTCCGCAGTCAGGGGGAGAACCGAACCCGCTCC
>JBDTPM010000229.1:0-1723 GCA_039932695.1 Gallionella sp.
CACAGTGATGCGCCATGTCGGATTGGCGATATCTGTACCTGATGCTCCGCTGCAGGTGCGCGAGCGTTCCCACTTCATCACGCAGCGCAATGGCGGACATGGCGCTGTGCGCGAAGCCTGCGAGATGATCATGTCCGCACAAGGCACGCTGGATAAGCAGCTGTCCCGTTATTTGCAATGACTATTTCCACTCGAGTCCGCCATTGGCTTCTGCTGTTGCCTTTGCTTGGTTTACTGGGGGCAACCTATTGGCTGGACCAGCAGGCGCAGCCGGAGCCCGTCAAGCCGGACGGAAGCACGCGGCACGATCCGGATGCCATAGTTGAGAACTTTTCAGCGGTCAAACTCGGCGAACAGGGAACGCCGCACTTCGTCATGAGCGCCACGAAGATGCTGCACTATCCGGATGACGACACTACCGCGCTCGAAGCTCCGCGCCTTACCCTGCTGTCCGAAGCCAGCCCGCCACTAGTCGCCACGGCCAAGAACGGCTCCATCTCCGGCAAAGGAGATGAAGTGTTTTTGCAGGATAATGTCGAGGTAATTCGCGGGGGCAGCGTGCAGCAGGATCAGCTTACTTTGCAAACAGAGTATCTCCACATCATCCCGGATCAGGATCTGGCGAGCTCGAACAAGGCTGTCACTGTTACCGAAGCGCACTCCACAGTGAACGCAGTCGGTATGGAACTGAACAACAAGACGCGCACCATAAAATTGCTCTCCAAAGTAAGAAGTGAATATGTACCTCCGCACAATTAATGATCCGCCGAACAGCTCCGACTGGAGCCTTATTGCCGGCCAGGGCGAACCGAGGGGGATTATCACGGCAGGTCCGAACACTTTGACTACGACGCGTGCGCAGACTCGGCTACCAGCGATATTCACGGCTACTCTATACTGCTGCCATACAAGAGTTTCCCTTGGGTTGCAAAACCTGATGCTGACAATCATATTGTCTTTGTGCGCCCCTGCATGTTTTGCCGAACGCACCGACCGCGACAAACCAGTGCTTCTTGAAGCCGACCAAGTGCTGATCGATGACGCACATAAAATCAGTACTTTCACCGGCAATGTGCGATTGGCCCAGGGCACCATGCTGTTGCGCGGCGACAAGATCGAAGTATTTAAATTCAAGGATGGCTTCCAGCAGGCCAAGGCATATGGAAAAACCGCCAGCTTCAGGCAGAAGCGCGAAGGATCGGAAGAATACATGGAAGGTTATGGCGAACGCATCGAATATGACACGCGCACCGGAACGGTGGACTTTTATGGACAGGCGCGTGTCAAGCGCGACTTGGACGAAGTGCGCGGCGATCACATCACTTACAGCATGAAAACCGAAACCTTTCGGGTGAGCAGTGGCGCAAGTTCGATCGATAGCCCGCCGCAGCGGGTTCGCGCGGTGTTGCAACCCAGACCAAAAACAGACGAACCTGCACCGCCCAGCCAAGGCACGCAGCCCGTCAGCCCCGGCAAGACCATTACCTCCCCGGAATAGACATGAGTGAATTGCGCGCTGTCGGCTTGAAGAAGAAATACGGTTCACGTACCGTGGTAAAGGATGCCTCATTGTCGCTGAACAGCGGTGAGATTGTCGGTCTGCTCGGTCCGAACGGCGCGGGCAAGACCACTATGTTCTACATGATAGTGGGCCTGATTGCAGCGGACGGAGGGGAGATCTTTATCGATGATACGAATATCACCCACCTGCCGATACATCGCC
>JBDTPM010000230.1:0-5651 GCA_039932695.1 Gallionella sp.
CTGCGGTCATGCGCCGGACTTGACGGTTCTTTCCTTCATTGATGGTCAACTCCAGCCAACCGGTGGGTATATGTTTGCGTTGGCGGATCGGCGGATCGCGCGGCCATAATCCGGCAGGTTCGTCGATCAGGCGAGCTATAGCAGGTTGCGTAGTGAAATCGGGTAGCTTTACACCCCGGCACAATCGTTCAATCGCGGCATGGTCAAGCTCCCCTTCCACTTGCACCCAGTAGGTCTTGGGCAGCTTATGTTTCGGGTCGGTGATACGGTGTTGCAATTGCCCGTCGTCGGTCAGCACGAGCAGTCCCTCGCTGTCGGTATCCAGCCGCCCGGCAGGATAATAGTCGGGAAGAGGGATATAATCCGCCAGCGTCGGATGCATGCCATCGCTGCTGAACTGGCAGATAACCCCATATGGTTTGTTGAACAGCAGGATGCGACTCATCTCATTTTCTTAATTATCAAAATTTCAATCTCTATTCTGCGAGCAAACATGACGACCCAAAAAATCATTTACACAATGGTCGATGAAGCACCGGCACTGGCAACTTACTCTTTGCTTCCCATTGTTCAAGCCTTCACCAAGGCTGCCGGCATTGCCGTTGAAACACGAGACATCTCCCTTGCAGGACGTATTCTCGCGCACTTCCCTGAAAACCTGACTGCTAACCAGAAGATCGCGGATGATCTGGCCGAACTGGGTGATCTGACGCTGAAACCGGAAGCAAACATCATCAAGCTGCCCAATGTTAGCGCATCGCTCCCACAGTTGAAGACCTCGATCAAGGAATTGCAATCTCAGGGATACAAAGTTCCGGACTATCCGGAAGTTCCTGGAACGGATGCCGAAAAGGAAATCAAGGCCCGCTACAGCAAGGTTCTCGGGAGCGCTGTGAACCCGGTGCTGCGCGAAGGTAACTCCGACCGCCGTGCCGCAGCTTCAGTCAAGCAATACGCACGCAAGCATCCGCATCGCATGAGCAAATGGGCGCCAGATTCCAAGACCCATGTGGCTCACATGGCCGGTGGCGATTTCTACGGCAGCGAAAAATCCGTGACCGTGCCGGAAGCCGTCAGCACTCGCATTGAATTCGTGGGCAAGGACGGCAAGGTCACCGTGCTCAAGGACAAACTTTCATTAAAGCCGGGGGAGATCATCGATGCTGCGGTGATGAGCCGCCGCGCGCTGCGCAAGTTCTACGCCGAGCAGATTGCAGCAGCGAAGAAGGAGGATGTGCTGCTGTCGCTTCATCTCAAGGCCACCATGATGAAAGTATCCGACCCCATCATGTTCGGCCATGCCGTTTCCGTATTTTTCAAGGACGTGTTCGACAAGCACGGTGCACTGCTCAAGGAACTGAACGTGAATGTCAACAACGGCTTCGGCGACATGGAGGCCAAGGTTCTTGTGTTGCCGAACGACAAGCGCGCCGCTATCGTGGCCGACATCGCCGACTGTTTCAGGAACCAGCCGCCGCTGGCGATGGTGAATTCCGACAAAGGCATCACCAACCTGCACGTGCCATCCGATGTGATCATCGATGCGTCCTTGCCGCCGATGATCCGCGATGGCGGCAAGATGTGGGGCGCCGACGGCAGGCCCTACGACACGCTGGCGATGATCCCCGACCGTTGCTACGCGGGCGTGTATGTCGCAGTGATCGAGGATTGCAAGAAGAACGGCGCGCTTGATCCCGCCACCATGGGCAGCGTGCCCAACGTCGGCCTGATGGCGCAGCAGGCCGAGGAATACGGCTCGCACGACAAGACCTTTGAGATCGCTGGCGACGGCGTGGTGCGCATCATCGACGCATCCGGCAAGACGCTGCTGGAACAGCAAGTCGAACAAGGTGACATCTTCCGCGCCTGCCAGGCCAAGGATGCGCCCATCCAGGATTGGGTGAAGCTCGCCGTCACGCGCGCGCGTTTGTCCAACACCCCAGCCATTTTCTGGCTGGACAAGAATCGTGCGCACGATGCGCAGATCATCGCCAAGGTCGTGAAGTACCTCAAGGATCACGACACCACGGGATTGGACATCAAGATCATGGAACCGGCGGACGCCTGCCGTGCATCGCTTGCGCGCATCCGACAAGGAAAAGACACCATCTCCGTCACCGGCAACGTGCTGCGCGACTACCTCACCGACCTGTTCCCCATCCTGGAACTCAACACCAGCGCCAAGATGCTTTCCATCGTGCCGCTGATGAATGGCGGCGGATTGTTCGAGACCGGCGCAGGCGGCTCGGCACCGAAGCATGTTCAGCAATTCCAGAAGGAAGGCTATTTGCGTTGGGATTCTCTGGGTGAATTCCTGGCGTTGGGCGTGTCGCTGGAGCACCTTGGCCAGAAATTCAACAACACGAAGGCACAGATCCTGGCTGAGACACTGGATCAGGCCAACGCCAGAATTCTTGATAACAACAAGACACCCGCACGCAAAGTGGGCGAGATCGATAACCGGGGCAGCCATTTCTACCTTGCTCTGTACTGGGCTCAGGCGCTTGCCGCACAGACCAGGGACAAAGATATTCAGACCCGTTTTACACCGCTGGCAAAGGCACTCGCAGACAACGAAGCAAAGATCAATGCCGAATTGATTGCAGCACAGGGCAAGCCGGTGGATATGGGAGGTTATTACCACCCGGATTTCGACAAGACATCGAAAGCGATGCGTCCAAGCGCAACGTTTAATGCTGTTTTGAACGCCATTTGAGCCAAATGGGCGGTGCGACCGAAGTGACTTGCTCCGCCTTCGGCGGAAGTACATGTAGTTCACTGCAGCAAACAAAAAGCCCGGCACTTGCGTGCCGGGCTTTTTTTCCAACTCAGGAACCGATTAAGGAGCCTGGATGTTGGAAGCTTGCTTGCCCTTGGGGCCTTGTACTACTTCAAAGGTGACCTTTTGGCCTTCTTTGAGTGACTTGAAACCGCTCATGTTGATTGCGGAAAAGTGTGCGAACAAATCTTCGCTGCCGTCATCGGGAGTGATGAAACCGAAACCCTTTGCATCGTTGAACCATTTAACTGTACCAGTTGCCATGTGATTACTTCCTTACTAAAAAAACGGGGAAATCCCCCGCGAAACTGTTTGAATCTAAGATCGCACACGGCAAAACCAGTACTGCAGATACTTTGAATCAAACACCAGCGCGCTTTTTACTCTAGTTTGGCTGACAACGTCAAGCGGTTTATTAAATATTTTTCGATTAGGCTTGAAAAAGCGCCGTTAATCATCAAGTATGTCTGGCAGATAAGCATCAAAATACACGACACAGAATCATGGCAGCCAAACAACTCAGCAGCACAGTACTCGCGCCGGAACGCGTAAAAACGAAGCCTCCGCGCATGTACAAGGTGATTTTGTACAATGACGATTACACCACGATGGACTTCGTGATCGAGGTGTTGCAGCGTTTTTTTGCGATGAATCGTGAACGCGCGCTGCAAATCATGCTCGAAGTACATAACAAGGGATCTGCTATATGCGGTATCTATTCCCGCGATGTCGCCGAAAGCAAGGTGGCACAAGTGACAGAACTTGCAAAGCAGCACGGGCATCCGTTACGATGCGGCATGGAGGAAAATTGAAATGATTGCACAGGAACTGGAAGTCAGTTTGCATCTGGCGTTCGTCGAAGCCCGACAGAAGCGTCATGAGTTCATCACCGTCGAGCACCTGTTGCTGACGATGCTGGACAACGCTTCCGCCGCGCAGGTGCTGCGCGCCTGCGGCGCGGACATCGACGAACTGCGCAAGACGCTGACCGACTTCATCACAACCCATACCCCGATCACACCGGGCAATGAAGAAGTTGACACCCAGCCAACCGTCGGGTTTCAACGCGTCATCCAGCGCGCCATCCTGCATGTGCAATCCACCAACAAGAAAGAAGTGACCGGCGCCAATATCCTGGTTGCGCTGTTTGGTGAAAAGGACTCACATGCGGTGTATTTCCTCACCCAGCGCAACATCAACCGTCTGGATGTGGTGAACTTTATCGCCCACGGCATCGACAAGACCCAGCCTGGCACACCGACCAAACCTCAGAGTGAAGCAGAGTCGGAGCAGGAGCAAAGTCCCGGTAGTGCGCTGAAGAGCTACACACTGGATCTGAACGCACAGGCACTGGCCGGCAAGATCGACCCGCTGATCGGACGCGAAACCGAACTGGAGCGTGTCATCCAGACACTGTGCCGCCGCCGCAAGAACAACCCGCTGCTGGTGGGCGAGGCCGGTGTCGGCAAGACCGCGATCGCCGAAGGCCTGGCTCGCCGTATCACGGAAGACGATGTCCCGGAAATATTGAAGAACGCCCACGTTTACTCGCTCGACATGGGTGCGTTGCTGGCAGGGACCAAATATCGCGGTGATTTCGAGCAGCGCCTGAAGGCTGTGCTTAAAGAGCTGGTCGATGCGCCCAACGCGATCCTGTTCATCGACGAGATCCACACCATGATAGGTGCGGGTGCCGCTTCCGGCGGGACGATGGATGCCTCCAACCTGCTCAAGCCGGCACTGTCCAATGGGCAACTGAAGTGCATCGGCGCGACCACCTATCAGGAATATCGCGGCATCTTCGAGAAGGACCACGCCTTGTCGCGCCGATTCCAGAAGGTCGATGTGCCTGAGCCTTCCGTCGAGCAGACCATCGAAATACTTAAGGGATTGAAGTCGCGCTTCGAGGAACACCACAGCGTCAAGTTCAGCGCGGCCGCGATCACCAGCGCGGCGGAACTGTCGGCGCGCTTCATCAACGACCGCCACCTGCCGGACAAGGCCATCGATGTGCTGGACGAGGCTGGTGCGGCACAGCGCATCCTGCCCAAATCCAAGCAGAAGAAAGTGGTGGGCAAACACGAGATCGAGGAGATCATCGCCAAGATCGCCCGCATCCCGACACGCACCGTCTCGCACGATGACCGGAACATATTGAAGAATCTCGACCGCGACCTCAAGGCCACCGTATTTGGCCAAGACAAGGCCATCGACATGCTGGCGCGTGCCATCAAGATGTCGCGCAGCGGTCTCGGCAATCCGCAGAAACCGATCGGCAGTTTCCTGTTCTCAGGCCCGACCGGCGTCGGCAAAACAGAAGTGGCGCGCCAACTTGCCTACAGCATGGGCATGCCGTTGCACCGCTTCGACATGTCCGAATACATGGAGCGCCATGCCGTATCACGGCTGATCGGCGCGCCTCCCGGCTATGTTGGTTTCGACCAGGGCGGCCTGCTCACCGAAGCCATCAGCAAGCAACCGCATTGCGTGCTGCTACTGGATGAGATCGAAAAGGCGCACCCGGACATTTTCAACATCCTGTTGCAAGTGATGGATCACGGCACGCTCACCGACAATAATGGGCGCAAAGCCGACTTCCGCAACGTGGTGATCATCATGACTACCAACGCGGGCGCAGAAGCCTTGAACAAGACGCAGATCGGCTTCACCAAGAGTGGATCCGCCGGCGACGAAATGGCCGATATCAAGCGCCTGTTCACCCCGGAATTCCGCAACCGTCTGGATGCCATCGTCTCTTTCGCAGCGCTGGATAAAGAAGTCATCCTGCGCGTGGTGGACAAATTCCTGATGCAACTCGAAGAACAACTGCACGAGAAAAAAGTGGAAGTCGTGTTCACCGACGCACTTAAGG
>JBDTPM010000231.1:0-6175 GCA_039932695.1 Gallionella sp.
TGGGCAAAGTCGCCTACTTTGACCAGGCCTTGCTGTATATCTTGTACCTGTTGTTCGCGGCGCTGCTGATGTTGCTCGGTGCCAGATTGCGCGATAGCCTGGGCTTGGCGAAACTGGCGCAGGTACTGGCGATCTTTCTGCTGGTCGGGGCGGAGCTCAGTGCATTGGTCGGTGTGCTGCAGCATTATCTCTGGAATACGCCGCTGAATCTTGTGATAGTGATGAAAGTATCCTCCAGTGTGTACGGCAACATCGCGCAAGCCAATCACTTCGCCAATTACATCGCGCTGGGCATGATCTCGCTAGGGCTGCTGTTCCAGCAGCAAAAATTAAGAGCGGGCCATGTGGCTATTTTGGCAGTGCCGCTGTTATTCGTGATGACCCTGAGCGGTTCGCGCAGCTCCTGGCTGTACCTTTTGATGATGGCAGGAATAGCGTGGTGGTGGGCGAGAAACGACGCCAGGCAACGCCCGTTGTTGCGCTACAGCCTGTTGCTGATCGCGGGATTTGGCATCATGCATCTGATCGTGCAACTGCCGTTCGTGGCCGGCGTGGACAGCAGCGTCAATACCGTGCAGCGTTTGTTTGGCGACAATGCATCAGGCGGGGTCCGACTGTTTCTGTGGCGCGAAGCGACTCTGATGTTCATGCAGTCACCGTGGCTCGGCGTGGGATTAGGACAATTCGCATGGAATCATTTCCAGCTGTTGCCTGAGCTGCACCCGGCCGGCATCGTGGGCTTGTACAACAATGCCCACAACCTGGTCTTCCAGTTGGCAGCGGAGGCGGGCATCGCCGGATTGCTGGCGGTATTTTTGCCGTTGGGAGTCTGGTTGTCCGGCGTGCGCCAAAGGCACGCGATCTCCAATCGAGCAAGTCCCAAAAAGAATCTTCAGCAGCGGCCAGCGCTCGATGAGGCTCACTGGTGGGGCTATGCCGCATTGGGTGTGCTGGCGATACATAGCCTGCTCGAATACCCGCTGTGGTACACCTATTTTGTGGCGATTGCGGCGATCCTGCTGGGCGCGCTGGATGAGACCCGTTACCACCTGGAATTGCGCAGCGTCGGGCGCATGTCCCTAGTTGCCATCATGCTGCTGGGATTGATTTCTCTGATGCAACTGTTGAGCGGATATCGTGATCTGGAGAGAGTGGGCGAGTTCCGTTCGGCATCGAATGCAGATGCAGGTGCAACCAAACAGCTTCGCGATACGCTGGTCGCGATCCATGGCGGTTCTCTGCTGTCACCTTATGCCGAGCTGTTCATGAGCTCGCTGATCGAAGTGAATGACGAGCATCTCAAGGAAAAACTGGCGGTCAACACCCGCGTGATGCACTTCGTCCCGATAGGCCCGGTGACTTATCGCCAGGCATTGCTGCTGGCTCAGGACGGACAGCCGGAGCAGGCCAAGATCATACTGGAGCAGGCCATCTGGTCTTACCCGGATGGCTATGGTAAACCACGGCAGCAGTTGCTCGATCTGGCCGAGAAAGATCCCGCGCATTTTTCCGCTCTGCTAGAATTCGCGATCCAGAAAGAACAGGAGTACAGGCGTGCAGTTCATCAGCAATAATTATCTTCCGATCCTCATCGCCATATTCAGCGGCGCCATGCTGTTCTGGTCGGTGTTTGGCAATCGCATTCGCGGCATCAAAGAGGTGGATCCTGTCGCCGCTTTGCAGCTGATCAACCACAAGAACGCGCTGGTGCTGGATGTGCGCGAAGATGACGAATACAAAGCTGGCCATATACTGGGCGCCACGCTGATACCACTCGGCAAACTGAAGGGCCGGGTCGGAGAGCTGGAAAAATACAGGGATCGGCCCATCGTCGTGGTTTGTCGCAGCGGCAGTCGTTCGGCCACGGCTTGCGTGACGCTGGGCAAGCAGGGTTTCAGCCAGGCGCATAACCTTGCTGGCGGAGTGATGGCCTGGCAAAAGGCTAATCTTCCTTTGGAGAAGTGATGGCAAAAGTGGTGATGTACAGCACTGCGGTATGCCCATATTGCATCAGGGCCGAGCAGTTGCTGCACAGTAAAGGAGTCTCTGAAATCGAAAAGATCCGTATCGATCTGCAGCCGGAATTGCGCATCGCAATGATGGAGAAGACCGGACGACGAACCGTGCCGCAAATCTATATCAACGATGAACATGTCGGCGGATATGATGATCTTGCGGCTCTCAATCACGCCGGCAAGCTGGACGTGCTACTGTCAAAATAATCAATAAGGAATAGATATGTCTGATGCAACCCAGGAAAAAACGCAAACTGAATTCAGCATGGAGAAGATCTATGTGAAGGACCTGTCGCTTGAGATCCCGCATGCCCCGAAGATCTTTCTGGAACGCGCCAATCCGCAAGTCGATGTTCAGCTGCATACCCAGGCAGGCTCGGTCGAAGAGGGAGTGTACGAAGTGGTGGTGGTGGCCACAGTGACCGCCAAACTCGGCGAAAAGGTGATGTTCCTGATCGAGGCCAAGCAGGCCGGCATCTTCAAGTTGCTCAATCTGGCGACGGCGGATCTGGAGCAGGTTCTGGCGGTGATGTGTCCGAACATCCTGTTCCCGTTCTTGCGGGAGGTGGTTTCTGATGTGGCGATCCGTGCGGGATTTGCACCGGTGCTGCTGAATCCGATCAACTTCGATGTGCTCTATCAACAACAACAGCGGCAATTGCATGCCGCATCAACCGAAACCTCACACTGATGGCATGGGTTGGTTCTCATCGCCGGGTAGCACTGTGCTTGCTGCTTTGCGGGGCGAACGCGGCTGGTGCGGTGGATTACGTGTCGGTCAGAGAAGGCAGCGCGATACTCTATGACGCGCCTTCGACCATGGCGAAGAAATTGTTTGTGGTGAATCGCTATATGCCCTTTGAACAAGTCGTCACGCTGAACAGCTGGGTCAAGGTGCGTGACCGTTCGGGCAAATTGTACTGGATCGAAAAGCGCGTATTGAGCAACGATCGCTATGTGTTTGCACTTCTGCCCGTGGTCGATGTGCGCGCCGGACCGGATTTTGGTGCGGCACGAGTGTTTCAGGTGCGCCAGCAAATAGCATTGCAGCTGATCGAGTCGACCGGAACAGGGTGGATCAAGGTGCGCCATCTGGACGGGAATGTCGGCTATGTGCGCAGCACCGAAGTATGGGGCGACTGATGGGCACCCCCAAAAATCCAGATTTCATCCCAACTGATGGAACTACTGATATAACCACTAGCCATCTGACCAAGCGAGCAACAAACTCTCGCCAAGTCATTGGTTATAGCCATTCCACCAAGTCGCCAAAAAACGGCGGCCAAGTGGCTGGTTATGCAGCGTTGCGTAAAAAATTTAGTTTCGGCCAACCTAAAGGTTACCATGCTCTGAAACTTCGTTTTCTTGCTTACATATCATCCATATGCGGAGCATCGAAATTTTTTGCGAGCAGCCGCTACGCGGCTTGCCTGCTTACCCCACTTCCGCGCCTTGCTGACGACTCCGCACGGGCTGCTTTCGCCCGTAGCGGATCGGCGTCCCCTTGTGGGGCATTTGGGCGAACTCTGAATTTTTAGAGGCACCCATACATATATGAACATCACGATCATCGGCGCAGGAGCATGGGGAACCGCACTTGCCATCAGCCTGGCAGCCAACCACCGTGTCGCGCTGTGGGCGCGTGATGCCGCGCAAGTCGGGGAGATGCAAACCTCGCGACGCAATCAACGCTATCTGCCCGATATCCCGCTGCCGGCCAATATTGAACTGAGCGCCGATCTCCCGGCTGCGTTGGCGACCGCCGAATTGGCGATCATCGCCTTGCCCACTGCCGCGTTGCGTTCGATCCTGCAACAGTTGGCTCAATCGCAGCGAAGTTTCGGGGTGATCTGGGTGTGCAAGGGTTTCGAGGCGGGAACGTCGCTATTGCCTCACCAGGTGGTTGCCGATGTACTGCCTGAGCGTTTCAAGTGCGGTGTGTTGTCCGGACCCAGCTTTGCCCAGGAAGTCGCTCGCGGCCTGCCGACCGCGTTGACACTTGCTTCCAGCGACGAGGAGTTTGCACGCAACACGGCACTGGCATTGCACCACGCACGCTTGCGCATCTATGCCAGCAGCGATGTGATCGGCGTGGAAGTCGGCGGCGCGGTGAAGAACGTGATGGCGATCGCTTCCGGCATTAGCGATGGCATGGGTCTGGGACAAAACGCGCGAGCCGCGCTGATGACGCGCGGGCTGGCCGAGATCACCCGGCTCGGACTCAAGCTCGGCGGGCGCTCGGAAACGCTGGGCGGCTTATCCGGATTGGGAGACTTGATCCTGACCTGCACCGGCGATCTGTCGCGCAATCGCCAGGTCGGCTTGCTGTTGGCGCAACAACAAAACCTGGCAGAGATCCTGCGCCGGCTCGGGCATGTAGCCGAAGGCGTTTACACCGTGCGGGAAGTGCATCACCTTGCGCAGCGTCTGGGTGTAGCGATGCCGATCTGCGAAGCCGTCTATCGTATCCTCTACGAGCATATGCCTGCCGCAGAGATGGTCGCCGAATTGTTGAATCGCACGCCGAATCTGGAGTTCTAAACTAATCCTTTCTGCGAAACACCAGATCCCATACTCCATGCCCAAGGCGTATGCCGCGCTGCTCGAACTTGGTGAGCGGCCGATAGGCCGGGCGTAAGGCGTAATTTTCGGCCGAATTCTCCAGCAACGGTTCCGCACTCAATACTGCCAGCACCTGTTCGGCATAATCCTGCCAATCTGTCGCGACATGGATGTAGCCGCCCCTTCGACCGAGCTCAGGACAGGCGGGCTTGAGCTTCTGCACCAGTTGCGTGATGAATGGCGCCTGGATCAAACGGCGTTTGTTGTGGCGCGCCTTGTGCCACGGGTCGGGGAAAAAGATATGTACGCCGTCAAGTGTCGCGTTGCCCAACATGTCGCGCAGCACCTCCACTGCATCATGCTGGATGATGCGGATGTTGGATATCTGATGCAAGTCTATCAGCTTGAGCAGATTGCCCACCCCGGGCGTGTGCACTTCCAGCACCAGGTAATCAATTTCCGGATGGGCAAGCGCGATAGTCGCGGTGCTGTCGCCCATGCCGAAACCGATCTCCAGTATCTTCGGCGCTGCGCGTCCAAAAGCCAGGTCAAGGTCGAGAGGTTGCGCGGCATAAGGAATGCCGAAGTGCGGCAGCAGCGTGTCGCAGGCGCGCTGCTGTGCGGGAGAGACCCGGCCCTGGCGCAGCACGTAGCTGCGGATGTGGCGTTTGCTGAGATCGGTGGTATCGGTCAAGGTGCTTGTGTTGTTCAATTACCCTCTCCCGCCCTGTTGGGCACCCTCTCCCGCTTGCGGGAGAGGGGATGGGGAGAGAGGATTTTAGTTGCGCGACGAACTGATGATGCCCACTGTCGGCGAACTCGGGCTGGCACTATAAAGCTTCTTTGGCATGCGCCCGGCCAGATACGCCTCGCGTCCCGCTTCAACAGCCTTTTTCATCGCCGCTGCCATCAACACCGGTTGCTGCGCACCGGCGATCGCAGTGTTCATCAGCACGCCGGCACAACCCAGCTCCATCGCGATTGCGGCGTCCGAAGCGGTGCCGACACCGGCATCCACGATCACCGGCAACTGCACTCTCTCCATGATGAGTTGCAGATTCCACGGATTGAGTATGCCCATGCCGGAGCCGATCAGCGAGGCCAGCGGCATGATCGCCACGCAACCGATGTCTTCCAGCTGCTTCGCGACGATGGGGTCGTCCGAGGTATAGACCATCACCTGAAAGCCTTCAGCCACCAGCGTCTTCGCGGCGGCGATGGTCTCGATTACATTGGGGTAAAGCGATTGCGGGTCGCCCAGCACTTCGAGTTTGACCAGGCTGTGGCCTTCCAGCAACTCTCGCGCCAATCGCAAGGTGCGCACCGCATCCTCGGCGCTGTAGCAGCCGGCAGTGTTTGGTAGCAGCGTGTATTTCGACGGCGGCAGGATCTCCAGCAGACTAGGCTCGTTCGGGTTCTGCCCGATGTTGCTGCGGCGTATCGCGATCGTGATGATCTCCGCGCCGCTGGCCTCGACTGATGCCTTGGTTTCGCTGAAATCCTTGTACTTGCCGGTTCCAATCAACAGGCGCGAGTTATAACTTTTGCCCGCGATGATTAATTTGTCGTTCATGTTGCTTCCTTAAATTCCACCAGGC